>NZ_DJGY01000068.1:0-62168 GCF_002435675.1 Acetobacterium sp. UBA5834
ATGAGCCTGATTCAAGTTCACTTAGAAATCAATGTTTATGTCTGTATTTTTTTATGGGGCGAAGCCCCAAACGGAGGCGTAGCACAGCGGAGCCGGAGTTGCACAGCTTCATCAAGCGGCAGTAACTTTAAGAGCTGTTTGAGTCGAATATATACTTAAATATCGATAACATGAGCGATTCATGTTATAATTAATAAATGCATTAATAACATTTCAGTCGTGAATGTCGTAGGAGCCGATGTAGGAGCCGATAATGAAAAAAAACTTACCATTATTATTGCCGGTATTACCATATCTGGTAATGACAGCCGTGATCTTTTTTATCTTGCCGATGCTGGAGCCGGATTCAAAATATTTTTTGTTCTTTATGCTCTTGATTATTCCCGGATATTGTTTAATAGCTGGGTTTGTATATGGATTTAAAAATGGTATCGTCTGGTTTTATCCGGTTTTTATAAGCATCATTTTTCTCCCGCTTGTATTCTCGATGATATATATGAAAGTAGTTATATATGGTTGCATATATGGGTGTTTATCATTAATGGGAATGTATTTGGGCAATCTTTTCAAAAAAAAGAAAGATAAAGATTCTGACGTGTAGGAAAAAAGATTCGAAATCGTCAATTGCAAAAAAAAGGGTGTCAACAGTGATTGAAGCGAATGGCTGAATGTGATAAAATGTAAAAATTATAAATGAAATAGAATAGACTCCTTCAAATAATTATCATTAGACGAGACAATCGGCTAAAACTAATAACTTTAAAGAGGTGTAAGATGGATGAAGTTGGATTTTTAGAAAAACTTAGGTACAAATTTGACAATTTGATGTCAAAAGGAACGGGTATACTATTATTGTCATTAGCCAGTGCGACGGCAATTATGATTGCTGTGATTTCCTTGATCGTCTGGATTACCCAATCCGGGCCAACCTCAAGTTTTACTGAGCTGCTGTGGATGGGATTAATGCGTGCCATTGATTCTGGAACGGTCAGTGGAGATACCGGTAGTGCTGGTTATATCTTTTTAATGTTTGTCACTACGCTTGGCGGTATCTTTATCCTCAGTATCCTGATTGGGATTTTAACAACTGGGATTGAAGCAAAATTGGAATCGCTAAGAAAAGGAAGATCCCGAGTGATTGAAAAGGATCAAACCATTATTCTGGGATGGTCAGAGCAAATTTTTACAATTATTGAAGAATTGATTGAAGCGAACAGCAATCGTAAACATGCTTGTATTGTTGTGATGGGGAATCATGATAAGTCCGAAATGGATGACGCCATTCGTGAGCGGATCACCGATCTAAAAACGACCCGAATCGTCACCCGTCAGGGAAATCCAATCGATATTGATGATCTGGAAATCGTCAGTTTAAATACGTCCCGATCAATTATCATCATTCCGGAGGATGATACCCGAGTAATAAAGACGATTCTGGCCATTACCAATAATCCGAATAAGCGCAGTGAGCCTTATAATATTGTTACCGTCTTGCGAGATCCTGAGAACGTTCAAGTGGCCCAAATTGCCGGAAACAATCAGGCGGAAATAATTCTCAGTGATACACTCATCTCCCGCATAATTGCTCAAACCTGCCGTCAGCCAGGTCTTTCGACAGTTTACACTGAACTACTGGATTTTGGCGGTGATGAAATTTATTTCAGTGATTGCGCAGAAATAATTGGAAAAACATTTGGCGAGACCCTGTTTTTGTTTGAGAAATCAACGGTGATCGGCGTTCAGTCCCAGGGGAAAACATATTTGAACCCGCCGATGGACACGGTACTAAAACCGGGAGACCAAATTATTGCCATTTCAGAAGATGATGATACGATTCGAGTAAAATCAGATCAGCAATCTTCGGTTGATGTTGAAGCAATTCGTCAAAACGCATCATCGCAACCGGACCGACCCGAAAAGACGCTGATCCTAGGTTGGAATGACAATGCTCACTTAATTATTCAGGAAATTGACAATTATGTACCGCAAGGTTCGCTTTTGACTGTTGTATCAGATTGTGTTGAAGACGAAGAGTTTCAAATTGCTCTTAGTCAGGTAGTGAATCAGCAAATCGAATTATTGAAGGGAGATCCAAAAGATCGCCGGATTTTAGACGAACTGATGGTCAAAAATTACGATCATGTCATCATCCTGTCAAATAATTCGGAACTCGATGTGCAGGAGTCAGATGCCAATACGCTGGTCGTTCTGCTTCAGCTTCGAGATATTTCCGAAAAACTGAACTGTCGTTTTTCAGTTGTCAGTGAAATGCTGGATTTTAGAAATAAGAAACTGGCCGAAGTAACCAGAGTCAACGACTTTATTGTCAGTGAAAAACTGATCAGTTTAATGCTAACTCAGGTTTCGGAAAACAGAATGATTAATACTGTCTTTGAAGACCTGTTTGATGCAGATGGTTCGGAGCTTTATATAAAAAGGGCGTCAAAATACATTCAGCCAGATAAAGCAGTTAATTATTACACGCTGGTTGAAGCAGCAAAAAGGAAGAACGAAATCGTTATTGGTTATGTGATTGCGGCAGAACAAAAGGATGCTAAAAAGGATTACGGTATTTATATTAATCCCAGTAAATCAACGATGGTTAGCTTGGGAGAAATGGATGGTTTGATTGTAATCGCCGAAGATTAAATGACGATGGATACTATTTTTATCTGTTATAGAAGTCGCTGCAAGAATAATTTTTGCAGTGGCTTTTTTATGGGGATGACGGTTTTTAACGAATTTATATGGGAGGATGCAATTATCGTAAAGATACGATGACATGCAGCGGTTTTAAAAGAAATGGTGTTGAAAAAAATGTCCCGGCAGGACTCAGAAGCAGAACGAGCGGTTATAATCATTCCGGAAATTTATGGGATGAATCAGTATATTCATGACTGGGCAGAGTTTTTTAGAGTGCAGGATTATGACATTTTTTGTGTGGATTTAAGTCCGGAAGAACGTGTTTATCAATACGCTCAAAGCAATGAAGCTTACCAGGCGTTTGTAGAGAATAACAGCTTTGAACGATATCGTGAAATTGCTACCGACATTGAAGAATTAAAGAAATTTTATAATAAAATTATTGTTTTTGGTTCAAGTGTGGGAGCAACCATCGCCTGGCGTTTGACAGAAAATCCATATTGTGATGGAATGATCGGATTTTACGGGTCACGAATCAGAGACTATCTTGATGTCAGCCCAGTCTGTCCCTGCCTGCTGATTTTTTCGGAGCAGGAGGCATCCTTTGAGGTGCGGTCAATCATTCCTCGACTTAATCAGAAGGAAACGGTTGATACTTTTGTGTTATCAGGATGTCATGGATTTGCTGATCGATATGGGGATTGTTATTGTGAACAGTCAGGAAATAAGGGACTGGATATGGTAAAATACTTCCTGAGAAAAATAGGTTAACAAAAAATATTAAAAAAGAGGTCAAATCATGAACGAGATCGAAATGTTACAAGAAATGATTGCCAAGGCTGGAAATATTGTGTTTTTTGGTGGCGCTGGCGTATCCACAGAAAGTGGTATTCCTGATTTTAGGAGTGTCGATGGGCTCTACAATCAAACCTATCGTTATCCGCCGGAAACGATTCTTTCCCATGAATTTTTTATAAATAACACAGAAGAATTCTATCATTTTTACCGGAATAAAATGCTCTATCTGCAGGCAAAACCCAATGATGCCCATCAAAAACTGGCAGAGCTGGAGAAACAACAGCTGTTGACAGCAGTCATTACTCAGAATATTGATGGACTCCATCAATTGGCCGGTAGTAAACGGGTGCTTGAGTTGCATGGATCGGTTCATCGCAATTACTGTATGCGCTGTCATCAGTTTTATCCGGTTAATATGATCGAGGAAAGTCAGGGAGTACCTAAATGCAGTTGTGGCGGAACCATCAAGCCAGATGTGGTTTTATATGGGGAAGGGCTCGATAGCGATGTGATGAATCAGTCGGTTGCGGCCATCAGTAATGCTGATGTGTTGATTATTGGCGGAACGTCGCTGGGCGTTTACCCGGCGGCAGGTTTGATCGATTATTATCGGGGTAGAAATCTGGTTCTGGTCAATAAATCCTCAACCCCGATGGATTCACGGGCGAACCTTGTCATCAACGATAGCATAGGCAAGGTATTTAAACAATTGAAATGGAGTAAAAAATAAAGCACAACGATGGAAAGTCAAACTGAACTGAGATACCGACAGAGCAATCGCTTATTAAGTCTATTACTGGATAATCACACAGTCGAAGAGGTGGTGGAAACCATCAGTTATCTGATGGAAAAACCGGTGGTTTTTATTGATATCAACTTTTCCATTCGCGGCGTCAGCCGAACCAATGAGATCACCGATCCCTCCTGGAATTTAGCCATCGCCAAAGGCTTTTGCAGCCATGAGTTTATATTTGAAATTGTCAACATTGAAGAAGTCAAACGTTTTCCCAAGGAACGAACACCTTATATAGTTGGTCTGGAAAGTGAGTCGAAGGTATTGGTGTCTCCGGTGATTATCCGGGAAAAATATGCTGGTGCCATGGTGATGTTTTTTCAAGATGCAGAAGTGACAAATCAGCATTTAGAGTTGTTGCTTTTGGCCAACGAGGTGTTAACAGAGATTATTCTAAAAATTCCCCAATATAAATATATTCGTGGCAACATGAATGAGGGTATTTTGATGGATTTGATTGAAGGCCGAGATAAGGAAAACGCTGATTTTAAATCATGGGTTCTGGAATCGGAGCTAAACAGCAGTAACAATCTGTGTGTACTGGTTTCGGAGCAAAATGACGATGGTCTGTATCAGGAAGGGATCAAAGATTCATTACGAGATGATTTTTATCATGTTTTTCCGAAATCCCATGCAATTTTTTATGGCAATCAAATGGTTGTTTTATGTACCGACCTGGAAAAAGAAAAAACCGAAAAAGGAATCAGACGTCTGAAGAGTTTTATGGAAAAACACGGCCTACGAATTGGTATGAGTGATTTTTTTAATGGGATTGAAAATTTTCAGTACTATTATTTACAGGCGGGGGCAGCTATCCGAATCGGTGTGTCTGTTCATCAAAAAAAGCGATTCTACCATTATGGGGATTACAAATTTTTTCATCTGATTGAAAAGATTCATGGTGACACAAGAAATAATCTTAAGGACTTTGTGCAAAGCAGCTTGCTGATCCTTGAGAAATATGACCGTCAGCATCAATCAGAATTGTTTTATACGTTAAATACACTGGTTGATCATGGATGTAATTACAAAGAAACCTGCGCAAATCTCCACATCCATCGAAATACGCTCAGCTATCGCATGGAGCGGATTAAGGCCCTTACTCAGCTGGATCTTGCTGATCCAAAGGTTCAATTTGATCTGGCCTACTCTTTTCGGATTTTAGAATTTCTAAGACATCAATAAGTGTTGTGATAAAAATGGGATGATAAACCGAAAAGTATTAAAAGTGTATAATGAATTGAGCAATTATCTGTGCAGAATGCACAGATTAACCATGCTGTTTTGTAACCAAGGGCTGATGATTTTAACTAAAAAATTGGATATGATAGCACATAGGGATTGTGACCCCTGTTTAGCATGGCGTAAAGTTTATACTAAACCCCTTAATTTAAGAGAGCTCAGGCTCTTTTTTTATTTTGCGAAGAATAAGTGTTAGATCATAAAACAGTTTGATGGATATTATTGATTGCCCATGATGCTAATCGTTTGACTTGTGATTAATGCACAAAGATGAATAGATATTTTGGCAATGATGACCATAGCAAAATTTTGTTCTTCTTGTTAAACTGATCTTGTAAACATTATCAGAGCCACTCGATGAACGTTAATGTGTTTACGATAATCTTAATACAATTAAAAGGAGAAAAGAAATGGACTTAACATTATTAATTGCTGCGTTTGGCGGTGGGCTGTTTGCAGCTGCCATCGGCGGTGTGCCATCATTTATTTTTACCGGGTTAACAGTTGTTGCCGCAATTCTTGCCGGAGATTTCGGAGCGCCAGCGATTGGTATCGTCAGCTTTGGATCATGGTTCTCGCCATGTATTGCTTTTGCTGGTGCAGTAGCAGCTGCCGGTTATGCTAAAAAAATTGGTAAATTGGAAGTCGGCGGCGATATTATCACACCGCTTGCTGGCTTAAAAGACGCTTCAGTACTGCTGGTTGGTGGAATCTTTGGTATTATTGGTTACTTATTAAACTTTACCATCGGCACCTTAATCGGAGCTAATGTATTTGGATCAGCAGCGTGGACCGATACGGTTGCCTTAAGCGTGGTTATTTCAGCGATTCTGGTGCGTTTGCTTTTCACAAATTCTGGTTTAACCGGAAAAACGCCAGCCGGTGTGACCCGGCATTATCTGCCTCAGGGTTCAGACATGATTTTCACCCTGGTGATCGGTGCCGGATTTGGGATTCTGGTTGGCGGAATCGTGGCAGCTTTTGGAAACATGGCGTTGGCCGGTTCTGAAGAAGCCGCATATATTTTCTCACAGATGGGTGGTTTTGCCTTTGGGATCGCCGCATTTGGTCTGATTTTTGCCTGCATGGGACTACCTTTCTATGGCTGTCATCATATCGTATTGCCAGCAGCATCCACCGCGATTGTTGTATTCTCGGGTACATTAAGCCCATTGGCAGCGATTATTGCTGCCGCCATCACTGGGGTTTTGGGTGCTTTAATCGGAGAGTTTGCCGGGTTAACCTTTAACAGTTATGCAGATAGTCACATTGACCCGCCAGCCTGTACGATCTGGGTGCTGCAATTGATTAATTTTTCCGTACTACCATTAATTTTGCCATCTATTATGTAGTTTATCATCGAGTGGTAGAGACTTTTGCTTCGGCAGAGGTCTTTTTTTGCGTACGTACATTACTTTAACGATAAATTGCGTTGCAAGTTGACGACAAAATCCTGGATATTGGTGATAATTGATTTGGAGCTGAGGCTGCCCCGATCTTTGAGTTTATTTACCACAAACTCGGAGATATCAACAGTATAAAAATAAACCGGTCGCACTGCGCCATTAATGACCTGGTAGGAGGGGGTCATATTGCCAGTGGCAATGGTATGGAGTTGGGTTGCCAGACAGATGATCGTGGTGGCTTTTCTGGTGTGTACCCGCAGCGCATCCTGGGCGCTGTAAACATCAGCATAGACGCCCGGTAAGGGGCCATCATCCCGAATCGAACCGGCTAAAACCAGGGGTATATTATTGGTAATACAGGAACTGACGATACCATCCGTAATTTTATATTTTTCGATCAGGTTTTTCAGGGAACCGCAGCTCCTGGCCCGATTGATGGTTTCAATATGATGATAGTGACCCAGGGACTTATTTTCTTTGGAGTAAATGTCCTGACCCAAAGCGGTGTTAAAAAAGTGGGATTCCAAATCGTGGGTTGCCAGTGCGTTACCTGCAAAGAGGGCATCGACATAGCCCATCTCGATCAGATGGGTCATGGCATTGCGGGAGTCCTGATCAAAGGTAACCGCCGGGCCGAGAACCCACAAAATATAGCCGTTCTCTCGTTCAAACTCGAGTAATTCATAAAGTCGGTCATAGTCCCGGGAGTAAGCGGTTTCCCGGGAGTTTGACGTTCGAAACGAGAAGTTATCGCCGTTTTCCTGTTTTTTTCTGAAAGCAAAATGATCGACATAAACACCGTTTTCGCCGTCTTCATGACGTCCAACCACAACCGCATCGCCTTTCTTGACGTTTCTGAATTCAATGGCATGGGGCCGATCATCGGCGATCACGACCACGCAGTCCATCCGGCTTTCAGCCATTAGCTGCCAGCTATCATGAATTTTAAAATATTCGGGGAAGATAGTGGTGGCATAAAAGTTTTCCGGAACCACCCCATCCATGGGAGCTGGCATGGTTCGAACACTGGGGGCTTTAACAAAAAAGCTTTCTGTAAAATCAGGAGCTGTGTAAGTTGGCAGAGTAAACATCGGTATACCTCGTTCGATAATTATAGGTTTATTGGTTGCCTATAGTATACCATATCAGCGTCGCCAGCTGGTATCATAAATCGGTGATCGCATAGCGATTAAAAAACACCGCCACCACAGTGATTAGAGACTGAGCTTGACGGTGTTATTAAAAATATCGAGGGAATTAAGCCTGTTCAGGCAATTCAAAATGGGGTTTTTCAAAATCAAATAAATTTGATGCATCAGGTTCATTCAGCAGGAAGTCTTCCATTTCATCACGCTCCATTGCTGGCAGCTCTTTTAAAATCAACCGAACACTCGCACCGGTGGTTTGATTAAAAACCGAAAAAGCCTGTTTTCCACCTTGAATGAAAAACAGATTGCCTTTTTGGCCAGTGCATTCCAGCACCACCCGGATTCCATCAACACTGCAGGATTCATTCTCGGCGACACAGACAATTTTGTCATTGCTGCTCATATCGAGCGAAAGCGCTTTGATCGCTTCCAGCGAAGCCCGGACGCCAATCGCCAGGCCCGGACAGTGATGTCCGTGAAAGGTTACACATTTTTTCCATAATTCTTGATTCATTTAGTTACTCCTTGTATAAAACAGGAGACCTGCTGTTGCAGGCCTCCTGGGTTGATCCGTTGTTAGTTTTTAAAGCTGTGAATCGGGGCTGGAATCTGACCGCCACGATTTACAAAAACTGAACAGTCATTTTTATTGATGGGCATAATCGGAGCTCGTCCCAGAAGGCCACCAAATTCGGCAGTATCGCCGACGTCTTTGCCATAAACGGGAATTACCCGAACCCCGGTGGTTTTATTGTTGATGACGCCGATGGCGGCTTCATCAGCTAAAATACCAGAAATGGTGGAAGCTGGGGTGTCACCCGGGATGGCGACCATATCGATCCCAACTGAACAGACGCTGGTCATGGCTTCCAGTTTATCAAAGGTCAGAGCGCCGCATTCGACTGCTTCAATCATCCCTTCGTCTTCACTGACCGGGATAAAGGCGCCACTGAAGCCACCTACCGAGGTGGATGCCATAATACCACCTTTTTTAACGGCATCATTAAGCATCGCCAGTGCTGCGGTAGTCCCATGGGTACCACAATGTTCCAGGCCCATTTCTTCCAGAATTCGAGCCACGCTGTCGCCGATTTCGGGAGTTGGTGCCAGGGATAAATCTAAAATACCAAAGGGGACATTCAGGCGTTCAGCGACCGTTGTGCCAACCAGATGACCGGCTCGGGTAATTTTGAAGGCAGTTTTCTTAATAATTTCGGCCATTTCGCCAAAGGAAGCGTCCTGGGCTTTTTCCAGGGCCCGCTTGACAACACCGGGGCCGCTGACCCCGACATTGAGAACCGATTCCGCTTCGCCGACGCCGTGAAAGGCGCCAGCCATAAAGGGATTGTCTTCGACGGCATTGGCAAAGGCCACAAACTTGGCACAGCCGATCGAATCAGCATTCCGGGTCAGGTAGGCGGTTTCTTTAATCACCTCACCCAGTCGTTTAACAGCGTCCATATTAATACCGGCTTTTGAGGAACCAAGATTAACCGATGAACAGACGCAATTGGTGGTTGCCAGAGCTTCAGGAATGGAGTCGATCAGAATCCGGTCGCCTTTGGTGAAGCCCTTGGGAACCAGGGCTGAAAAACCGCCGATAAAGTTAATCCCGACGGTTGCGGCAGCGGCATCGAGGATTTTGGCGTATTCAACATAGTTAAGATCATCACTGCTACCAGCGATGAGTGATATCGGGGTCACCGAGATGCGTTTATTGACAATCGGGATGCCCAATTCATTTTCAATCCGCTCCCCTTCTTTAACCAGGTTTTCGGCTAAGCGCGTGATCTTATCATAAATTTTCTGGCGGCTTTTGGCTCCGGAGGAATCAATGCAATCCAGCAATGAAATTCCCATGGTGATGGTACGGATGTCCAATCGCTCTTTTTCAATCATTCTTACCGTCTCAAGGACGTCTTTAAACATTGCCATAATCAGGCCGCCTAAATGGTGTGCATGGCATTGAAAAGATCTTCATGCTGAATGCGGATTGACATCCCGATGTCTTCGCCAACGGTTTCCAGGGCGTTTTTCAGGACATTAAAATCGACAGACATATTTGACATGTCCACCAGCATGATCATAGTGAAAAAATCATGCATAACCGTCTGGCTGATGTCTTCGATATTGACTTCATTTTCAGCCAGAATTTTAGATACATTATAAATTATTCCGGTGCGGTCTTTTCCAATAACCGTAACTACTGCTCTCATTTAAAATAACTCCTTAATTTTCATTATTTTATTAGTTTAAACCAAAACGGATACAATCACAAGTTATAATGTAGAAATTAAGAACAATCAGTAACAGGCGAATTTATTTTTAAGCTATTTGATGTAAAATCAATACAAATGTAGGGAATTTTTAACAAAATAAATATTTGTTTTTTGCTTAATAGCCGCTTTCGTAACTTGTGAAGGGTGGTGGAGTGTGGTATAATGTGGAAGAAAATGGAAGAGTAAAGTAAGAAGGAGGAGGATCTGAATGTTTTTTGGAGAGTATGAACATAATATCGACGACAAGGGACGATTGATCATTCCTTCAAAATTCAGAGAATCTCTGGGCGGAGAATTTGTTCTAACAAAAGGACTGGATTGCTGCCTGTTTGTTTTTTCCATGGAAGAGTGGGGTAATTTTGAAAGTAAATTAAAAGCACTGCCGGTATCGGATAAAGATGCCCGGGCGTTTACCCGATTTTTCTTTGCTGGTGCTGCTGACTGCGAATTGGATCGACAGGGTCGAGCCAGCATACCACTTTCTTTGCGAAAATATGCAAAAATTACCAAAGAGGTAACCATTATCGGGGTGTCAAATCGCCTGGAAATATGGGACAGTCAACTGTGGACGGACTATAACGATAATGAAGACTTAAACTATGAGGACATTGCCAATAACATGGCAATGCTGGGAATATAAATGAAACCACAAACATTTTCACATACCACTGTATTATTGCGGGAATCCATTGACGGTCTGGACATCAAACCAAAAGGCATCTATGTGGATTGCACTCTGGGTGGTGGTGGGCATTCCCAATGGATTTGTGAGTCACTCGATGAAAGCGGCATTTTGGTTGGCATCGATCAGGATGATTTTGCTTTGGAGTATGCGAAGAATCGCTTGGCGGCCTTTGCCTGTCAGCGACATTTTGTAAAAAGTAATTTTGCCAGTTTAGCCAAGGTTCTAAAGGGCCTCCATCTCTTTGGGATCGACGGTATTCTATATGACCTCGGGGTTTCGTCATTTCAACTGGATGACGATACCCGAGGCTTTTCTTATCATAACGATGGTCCGCTGGATATGCGGATGAACCAGTTGGCAGATCTAACCGCCGAAATGGTGGTAAATGACTACGCTCCCGGAGAACTAAAAAAAATACTATTTCTTTATGGCGAAGAAAAATTTGCCAGTCAAATCGTTAAAGCGATTGTTAAAGCCAGAGCGCTTAAGCGAATCACCACCACCCTGGAGTTAAGTGAAATCATCAAGAATGCTTATCCGCCCAGGGAACGTTTTAAAGAAAAACACCCTTCACGCAAAACTTTTCAGGCCATTCGGCTCGAAGTTAATGGTGAACTAAAGATATTGGAAGATGCCTTGAACCAGGGGCTGGAAGCCCTCAAACCAGGCGGCAGAATGTGCGTGATCACCTTTCATTCCCTGGAGGATCGGGTAGTCAAGCAACTGTTTAAAGATAAAGCCAACCCCTGTACCTGCCCTGCAGATTTTCCCCAATGTGTTTGTGGAAAATTGCCGGTGGTAAAACTTATTTCCAGAAAACCAATGGTTCCAGGGGCTGATGAGCTGGAAGAAAACCGACGTTCGCGTAGTGCTAAGCTGCGGATTGTCGAAAAGCTGGGAACAGAAAGTTAAACAAAGGAGTGTTCCATGGCAACTACGCAAAAAAGAGTTAAAATGCCGAAACAAAACAGGAAGCGGATGACCACAAGTTCATATGTGATGATCATTGGCCTGTTAGCGTTTGTGGCGATGATCGGCATCTTGTTTCAACATGCCGTCATAACCGAAAAAAACACGGAGATCCGGGAGCTTCAGAAAACACTGGAGGATGCCGTACAGGTTAATGACAGCAAAGAAGGTCAGCTGGTCACCAACATGAACCTTCAATCGATTGAGGCCCAGGCCAGAGGTTATGGGATGACTGAGCCGGTTCAGGAGCAATACCGGCGGGAGCTGGTAACTGAAAAAGCAGACGAATCACTGATGACAGACTCACAAATTGTCAGAAGCTGGTTTGAAAATTTGTTTTAGTTAGGGTTTATTTAAGCTGAATCAGGTAAGCTTAGCTAAATAAAAATGTGGAGAAAAAATGTGAATATAAAAAAGAAGGCACAACGAGAGATTGGACCGGTCGGCAAGCAGAATCGCATTATGATTGCCATGGTTGTACTTTCATTGTGCTTAATTATTGTTATTGGGAAATTATTTTCCCTGCAAATTGTAAACTCAACCGGAAAATATGAACGGCAAGTTGATCAGCTTGTTGAAGAAGTGCCAATCAAGGCATCCCGGGGCGACATTTATGACCGAAACAAAAATGTGCTGGCCAAGGATTCTTCGGCTACGGCAGTTAACGTCATTCCATATGAGGTCGAAGACCCGGAACGTCTGGCCAAAACACTTAGTAGCAAATTGGGCTTGAAGATTGAAGAAATTCAGAAAAAGATCTCCGTTCTGGAGAATGATATTGTTGAGGTAAAAACTGGGATCAGCCAGGGTGCGGCGGTCATTGTGCTCAGTCATAACTTTGCCGGGGTGACGGTTGAAGATGGTACCTTGTATTTTGAACCGATTAATATAAAAGATCCCGAGGCAGTAGCATCGGCAATTGCTAAAGATCTGGATTATAATTATGAAACGCTCTATGACAAAGCCACCCGAAAAGAAAACCAGCCGGTGCTGATTTTAGGGAAGGTGGACAACGCCCTGGCACTGGAAATCAAAGAATCGGAAGCGATTAAGGATGAAGATGGCGAAATCGAGAGTTACAATGGCATTGAACTGCTGGATGATTACCGGCGGTATTATACCAACGGGAACTTCGCCTCCTATATTCTCGGTTTTACCGGTACCGATTATAGTGGACTCTATGGTGTCGAAGCAACTTATGAAGATGTCTTAAGTGGTGAAGACGGGGTTGTTTATTTTCAGAAAGATGCTGATGGCAACCAGATTCCATCCCAAACCAAAATATTAAAAGAACCGGTTCAGGGGGAAGATATTGTCTTAACCATCGACAGTAATATTCAGCTGATGGCTGAAAAGGCGGTGGAAGAAGCGGCAGCAACCTGGAAAACAAAGAGTGTAACGGCGATCGTGATGGAAACAAAAACCGGTGAAGTGGTGGCCATGGCCACCACTCCGGATTATAACCTTAACGATCCGTTTACCCTGGATGCCAATTTTGCAGCTACCCATGCAGCGGATTTGACGGGCAAAACCGAGCAGGAAAAACTGGCTGAGATGTATAAAAATCAGGCCGTCAGTTTTATCTACGAACCCGGTTCGACCTTTAAAGCCCTGACCGGGGCGGCTGCTCTGGAAGAAGGGGTAGTTACCCCAGATACGGTGGTTTATTGTGGGGGATCGATTCAAATTGGTGATGCTGTAATCAACTGCGCGACTGGGCCCCATGGCAGTGTTACCGTATCGGATGCCATTGCCCATTCCTGTAATCCCGGACTGGTACAGATTATTGAAAAATTGAACCCCGATGTTTTCTATCAGTATGTCTATAATTTTGGACTGGGTGAAACCACTGGTATTGAGTTGGATGGTGAGGAAGCCGGGATTGTCAATCGTTTGTCCACCGCAAATGGTGGTGTCAACGAAGTCGATTATGCGACCTTTTCATTTGGGCAGGGTTTGGCAGTAACGCCAATTCAAATCGTCAGTGCCTTGAACTGTGTTGTCAATAATGGCTATTATGTCAAACCGACCATTATTTCCAGTGAAACCAAGGGACAGGCAAGTGAGTCCCCGAAACAGATTATTTCAAAAGAAACATCGGCTGCCACCAGAGAAATCATGCGCAAGGTGGTGGGTTATGATGCCGATATGACTGCACTCTCAGAAGGTTACAGCATTGGCGGGAAAACCGGGACGGCTGAAAAGTTTATCGATGGTGAGTATTCCAGTTCCAAGTATGTTACTTCCTTTTATTGCTTTTCCCCGGTGGAAGATCCCAAGTATTCGGTGTACGTCGTATTGGATGAGCCGGCGGCAGGGGCCTATGGGAGTACCAGTGCGGCACCAACTGCCATCAGTCTGATCAAACAGGCGCTCAATTATAACTCGGCAGATACCACGATCAATGGCGCAGTAACGGAAGAAATTCAAAAAGGAACCATCACGGTGCCCGACCTGGTTGGACAGAACATTGATTTTGCCGCCAGTATTCTCAATGAAAAGGGAATAAAATATATCGTTGATCCAGCCACCAGCGGTTCCACAGTGGTCAGTCAAAGCTTACCCACCAATTCGGTTTACGATCCGAATAGTGAATTGATCCTGGCATTGGGAAATGATGACAGTACGGCAGCTGGAACGGTCATTGTTCCTGACTTAAAAGGGTTATCGATTCAAAGTGCCAATGAAATCCTCACGGGATTAGGACTTAAGCTTAAGATAACCGGGAATGGTTTTGCATCAAGTCAGACACCAGCTGCAACAACGGTTGTGGAAAAGGGCAGTGACGTCAGCGTAACATTTACCCCATAAAAGATGAAAAGAAAAGCGAGGGGGAAATCCTTGCTTTTCTTTATGTTTAAAGTTTGATATAATATCTAGGTCTTTTTGGGCAACGTGTTTTGTTGGTAAGGACGGCACAACGCCGATGAACGGACTCAAATACGAAAGAAAGATCAGGTAGTATCCATGGAAAGTATCAGTATTGATGAAATACTTCAGATAACCCGGGGAGGATTGCTCCAGGGTAATCCCGCAATGTCGATTACAAATGTGGCCATCGACAGCCGTAAAATTAATAATAATGCATTATATATCCCCATTATCGGGGAAACCAATAACGGTCATGATTACATCAGTCAGGCCTTTTCAAATGGTTCGATGGTTTGTCTGACTCAGGAGCGAAACCGCTCCTTCCCAGCGAAAATGACGGTC
Organism: Acetobacterium sp. UBA5834; assembly: GCF_002435675.1. Taxonomy (NCBI): domain Bacteria; kingdom Bacillati; phylum Bacillota; class Clostridia; order Eubacteriales; family Eubacteriaceae; genus Acetobacterium; species Acetobacterium sp. UBA5834. The sequence continues at coordinate 15,177 of NZ_DJGY01000068.1, forward strand.
ATTTATGTGGACTCCACCCTGGCGGCGATGAAAGCATTGGCCAGCTTTAACCGGCATCGTTACAATCTGCCAGTGATTGCCATAACTGGCAGTAGTGGCAAGACAACCACCAAAGACCTGGTGGCCGCAGTGCTGTCGCAAAAGTTCAATACGTTAAAAACAGAAGGAAACTTCAATAATGAGTACGGTATTCCCCAGACCTTATTTAATTTGGGACCAAATCATCAAATTGCCGTGATCGAAATGGGCATGGATCATCTGGGAGATATAAAAAAATCAATCGAGTTGGTGGATCCATCAATCAGTGTGATCACCAATGTTGGTCTGAGCCATATTGAACGCTTGGGAACCCAGGATAATATTTTCCTGGCCAAAAAAGAAATTCTTCAAACCTTAACTGCTGATGGTGTAGCCTATGTAAATGGTGATGATGATTTTTTGAAGAAAATAAAAACAGAGAAGCGTCCTTACCAGGTTAGAACCTTTGGTATTGATGGGGAACATGCTGTTAAAGCCACCCACTATACATCAACTCAAGCGGGCCTGAAAATCCAGGTGGCCTGGGAAGAACGCAAAGAAGTCTATACATTTAACTACCCTGGCAAACATAATGTTTATAATTGCCTGGTAGCGATCGGTTTGGGGTATTTTTATGGAATGACTCAAGCAGAAATTCAAAGCGGGCTGGACGCTTTTGTTCCCAGCGGCAATCGGATGGATATTTTCACGATGGGCTCAATTAAGGTGATAAATGACTCATACAATGCCAATCCGGATGCCATGAAAGCCTCGCTGGATGTTTTAGCGGCGCTGGGGAGTGACTACCAGCGAAAGATTGCCGTTCTGGGGGACATGCTGGAAATGGGCGAACATGGACCGGCAGCCCATGTTGAAGTAGGAAACTATGCCAGGGATAAAGCAGAGCTTCTGATTGGTGTTGGCCAGCTGGGACAGGCGATTTGTCAGGGTTATGATCATGCCGGAAGCGTCTATCAGGTTGCCGATGCACTGGCGGCCGGGGCCTGTTTAAAAGAGCTTATTGAGCCGGGCGATATTATTCTGATCAAAGCATCCCGGGGTATGCGATTGGAACGGGTGATTGATTTTATCAAGGAAGGTGGAAAAGAATGGAAATGACAAGTTTGCAAACAGGGTTGATTAGTCTACTGATTTCCTTTTTGGTTGTCTATTTTGTGACACCCCGCTTTATCCCGATGCTTAAACGCCTGAAATTCGGGCAGGCGATCCGGGAAGAAGGCCCGCAAAGCCATCTGGAAAAATCGGGGACGCCAACCATGGGGGGCCTGGTGATTCAATTGGGCGTTCTGGTGGCGTTTATTGTTTTATCGGCGTTGATTGGAAGCTGGGATTTTTTTCCGATTCTGGTGATGCTCTATTTTGGTTGTGTCGGATTTATTGATGATTATATTAAGGTCGCAAAAAAACATAATCTGGGACTGCGGGCCTGGCAGAAAATGGCACTGCAATGTATTGGTGCGCTGGTCATTGCCCTCTATGCCTATTATTCACCAGCCATTGGTTCGGAACTGGTGATACCCTTGCTGAATCGGACTGTTGATTTTGGAATCTGGTATGTACCTTTTACTTTTTTTGCCGTGGTATCAATTGTCAATGCGGTTAATTTAACCGATGGTTTGGACGGATTGGCGTCAGGCGTTACCCTGATTGTTGCCATATTCTTTTTTGTGGGTTCACTGATTTTGCCCCAGGCCAATACCAGTATTTTTATTGGTGCCATCATTGGTGGCTGTTTGGGCTTTTTAAGACATAATTCCAATCCGGCGGACATTTTTATGGGAGACACCGGTTCGATGGCATTAGGCGGAGCGGTGGTGGTGATGGCCATCATCACCCAGCTGCAGATTTTTTTGCTGATTGCTGGAGCACTGTTTGTCATCGAGGCCTTATCGGTTGTCATTCAGGTGGGCTATTTTAAATCCACCGGGGGAAAGCGATTTTTTAAGATGGCTCCGATTCACCATCATTTTGAATTGTCAGGCTGGAGCGAAACCCGGGTGGTCACCGTTTTTTGGGTCGTCACCGCTATTTTTGTTACCATTGCATTTATTTGTTTAGGTTAGGAGAACGCATTATGAGAAAAAGAACTCTGGTGATCGGAGCCGCACGGAGTGGGGTTGCAGTCACCGAATTATTGTTAAAACACGAAGAAGCAGTGGTGTTAACGGACACCCGGGCAGCAGGGATTGTTTTAAAAGAATTTCCCCAGATTCTGGATTATGAAAAAAACCCCAATTTTGAGTCGATTTTTGGAATGCAACCAGGTCTGGAGATTTTAAAGGTAATTGATGAAGTGGTGGTCAGTCCGGGAGTTCCTCTGATTATTCCAATTATTCAAGCGGCCTACCAACAGGGTATTCCTGTCACTGGAGAGGTTGAAGCGGCCTATCGATTGACAAGAACACCTTTTATTGCGATTACCGGAACCAATGGAAAAACCACGACGACGACGCTGCTGGGAGAACTATTCAAAGCCTCTGGACGGGGAACCTATGTGGTGGGAAACATCGGCGATCCGATTACCAACTATGTCGACACTGCTACCGCCGATGAAGTCTTTGTGACCGAGATCAGCAGCTTTCAACTGGAGACCATTCATACCTTTCGGCCCCGGGCGGCAGCGATTCTCAATCTGACCCCCGACCATCTGGATCGTCACCTGACGATGGAGAACTATGTGAATGCCAAGGGACGAATCTTTGAAAATCAAACCAGTGAAGATCTACTGGTACTCAATGGCGATGATCACTTAGTCTGTCAATTGGGCGAAAGGGCAGTTTCTAAAAAAGCAGTGTTCAGCTATCAAAAAATGGTCGATTATGGTGCCTGGTGTTTAAATGGCGAAATCTATATTAATGACGGTCAGGGAAAGATCTTTGTTTGTCGGGAAGACGAGCTGGGCATTATCGGGCCCCACAATACCATGAATGCCCTGGCAGCACTGACTCTGGCTTATTTTTCAGGCGTTCAGCTGGATGTTATTGTAGAGGTGCTGAGAAGCTTTAAAGGCGTGGAACATCGGCTGGAAATGGTTGGCTGTTTTGCAGGGGTGACCTATATCAACGACTCCAAAGGCACCAACACCAATGCCACCATCACGGCGCTCAATGCAGTAAAAGAACCGATTATTCTGTTGGCCGGAGGCTATGATAAAAAAGAAAATTATTCCGAGCTGATGGAACTGGTGGCAAAACGGGTTAAACATCTGATTGTTTTAGGGGTGACAGCTGATGACCTGATTAAAGCGGCTAGGGCCAAGGGCGTTTTAGCCATCACCAAGGTGGACAATTACGAGGAAGCGGTTGCCTGTGCCAAAGCGCAAGCAGCGTCTGGCGATACCGTCTTGTTATCGCCAGCCTGTGCCAGCTGGGATATGTTTGACAATTACGAGATCCGCGGTCGGGTATTCAAGCGATTGGTGACCGAAAATCAATAAGAAACCGAGGAGTAAACCATGAAGAATGGAAAAATAGATCGACCCTTTTTGATTGCCCTGATGCTGTTGGCGGGTATCGGGGTGATTATGGTATTCAGTGCCAGCATGTACTCATCCACAATCAGTGGCGAAAAAGGCTATGCTCTGTTCTTAAAACAACTTATTTTTGTCATTTTGGGTGTGACTGTTATGGGGATTATGAGCAGGATTGATTACCGGGTTTATAAAAAATACTATCTGGTGGGTATTGTGATTTCTGTTTTTCTATTGATTATTGTTTTAATCCCAGGAATCGGTCTGAAGGTAAATGATGCCAGGCGATGGATTGATTTAAAAGTGACTACCTTCCAGCCATCAGAATTTGCCAAGGTTGCGGTAATACTTTATTTCAGCACCATTATTTCCCGAAAACCCGGTATTATTAAAGAAAACATGCCATTTTTATTAAATTGCATGCTGCCGCTGGGGCTGATCTGCGGGCTGACGGCCATTGAACCATCGCTAAGTGCAGCCATGGCCATTGCTCTGGCCGCCGGTGGGGTGCTTTATTTTGGCGGGATAAAATTTAAACTTTTCTACCCCTATCTGGGCTTTGGATTATTGGCGGTGGTCGGTTTAATGATCGCCGAACCCTGGCGGCTCGATCGTTTTAATGTTTTTTTGGGCAAAGGAGGGTATGATTACCAGATATCCCAGTCGCTTTTAGCCATTGGTACCGGCGGGATCTTTGGCAGAGGTTTGGGTAACGGAAAACAGAAGTATTTGTTTTTGCCGGAGTTGCAGAATGACTTTATCTTTGCGAATATTGCCGAAGAATTTGGTTTTATCGGATGCTTGCTTGTTTTGGGCATCTATGCTTTTGTTGTCTGGCGAGGCTTCCAGATTGCCCAAAAATCCCAGGATACCTTTGCCTATCTGTATACCAGCAGCGTTATGCTGTTGCTGGCATTCCAGGTACTGGTTAATGTCGGCGTGGCTTCAGCGATTATCCCGGTAACCGGGATGGCCTTACCCTTTATCAGTGCCGGCGGTTCCTCGATGGTCATTCTGTTTGCGATGATGGGTCCGATTTTAAATATTTCCAGAAATGTTGATCTCGGCAAGAAACTGGAGCTAAACAGAAAACCAGCATTAAACAAGAAAAAGATTGTGAGGTAGACTGTGAAAGTACTCATTGCAGCGGGTGGAACCGGGGGCCATATATACCCGGGACTGGCGATTGCTGAAAAAATAAAAACCGAAAATCCCGGGGCTGAAATTATTTTTATCGGATCGCTGGTGGGGATGGAAAAAAATATTATTCCCCAGTACGGCTATCCGATTGAGTATATCCGGGTCAGGGGCTTTGAGCGAAAAGCTTCGTTGGAAACCCTGGCGGCGATTAAAGGTATTTTTGACGGACTCAACGACGCCAAAAAAATAATCAGGAAACATCAGCCGGATCTGGTTATTGGCACTGGCGGTTTTACCGCCGGACCATTACTATTGATCGCCAGTCGCCGAAAAATAAAAACGATGATTCATGAACAGAATGCCTATCCTGGCAAAACAAATTTGATGCTGGGCAAACGGGTCGACCGAATTGCCATCAGTTTTAATGAGGCAAAACAATACTTTCCCGGAGAAGGCACCTTTCTGGCCGGAAACCCGGTGCGGGCAGAATATTATCAGATCAACCGCTGCGAATTGCGAAAGCACTTAAACCTTTCTGATGCTCAAAAAATGGTGCTGATTATGGGTGGGAGCCAGGGTGCTGGCTCCATCAATCAGAGTGCGCTATCGCTGATTGCATCATATCAGAATCGGGAGGATCGGGTCATTTATCATTTGACCGGGAAAGATCAGTACCAGTTGATCAAAAAAGAAGTTCAAAACCTGGGGCTTTTCCCATCCGGTCATATTTTCGTTGAAGCTTACAGTAATGAGGTGCATCGTCTTTTAGGGGCGGCGGATCTGGTGATCAGCCGTTCGGGTGCCATGTCAGTGGCGGAAATTCAAGCGGTGGGAGTACCTTCAATTCTGGTACCTTACCCAATGGCCGCCGGAAACCATCAGGAATTCAATGCCAGGGTGATTACGGATCCGGGCGGCGGGGTTCTGATTAAAGACAAAGATCTGACTGGAGCGCTACTGATTCAAACGGTTGAAACGCTGTTGGATGACGAAAAAAAACGTCAGACTATGGGTCAAATTACCAAAGCGCTCAGTATAAATAATGCCGGAGATCGGATTTATGATGAAATCAAGAAATTAATGGAGAATTAATGAAACGATCAAAGAAGAAGAAACCCAAAGAAAAAATCATCAATAAACCGCAAAACCACGAGCCGACAAAGCAGGAACTTCGGGAGCAACGGCGTCGGCAACGAAAGGCCAATAAGCGAAAACGGATCATGAAAGGGCTGACTACCATTCTGGTTATTTTAGGGGTAATTGGTGCGATCAGTTTTGGCGCTTATCAGGCTGTTAATCTGGGAATATTTAATGTTGCTGAAATAGAAGTGGTTGGAAATGAGATTGTTGATACTGAGACCGTTGTAAAAGCATCAGGCATCAACGTGGGCGAAAGTATTTTTTTGATCGATGTCAATCAGGCAAATTACAATATTAATGCCCTGATGAATCTGGATGAATTGGAAATTTCAAAGATCATGCCCAATAAGATTCTGATCCGCATGGTTGAGTCGGTACCGATTTGTGCAGTCAATTATGATAACAAGGTTTATTATCTCACTGAAGACAAAAAACTGATTGAAGACGGGGAGTATTTAAGAAAAACGGATATCCCATTAATTTTTGGCAGTGATGCGGTATCGATATCGGAGATCGGTAAGGAAGTGGTGGTTGAGCCCTACTGGCGCTTTGATACCGTTATGAATATTCTGAAAGATTTGAAAAGTGATGGTAACTTGGCAAAGATTTCCGAAGTGCGGATGACGGATGTGAACACTTACGAAATTGTCACTAAAAATGGAACCGTCATTATTCTTTGTGATTATAATAATTATCTCGATAATAAGGCTTACATTCAAACCAATCTGGATAAAAACACCAGTAACATGATTATTAATCTGGCCGCAGGGACAAAACCAGTCATTAAACCCCGCTAAAGATTCTGCTACATCCCGGCATTTCGGCAAGACATTATTGTGAACAATAAAATATTAACGTTATTTTACTTAATTTATTATTCAATAGTTGAAAAATTTGTCAATAAAGGTTAATATAAAGGGGTGAACATTTCTTTAAGCCCGAATGGGGGAAAGCGATGTTTTAAACGATTAAAAGCAACTGAAATTAGCTAAGTGTTTCAGAAAAAAAGATACAAGTAATATCAATTTAGTAGGGAAAGCTGTTTAGTAAGAGGAGGAATAAAAGTGTTTGAATTAGATGGGAATTACGATAATTTTGCAAAAATTCGGGTTATAGGTGTTGGTGGTGGCGGAAATAACGCCATTAATCGCATGATTGAAGCCGGAATGAAGGGCGTGGATTTTATTGCGATCAATACCGATAAGCAAGCCCTGGCCTTAGCTTTGTCTGAAAAGAAGCTTCAAATCGGGGAAAAAATCACTCAAGGGCTAGGTTCTGGAGGAAATCCTGAGATTGGACAGAAAGCTGCTGAAGAAAGCAAAGATGCCATTGCCGATATGATCAAAGACACTGATCTCCTGTTTTTAACAGCAGGAATGGGCGGCGGAACTGGCTCTGGAGCTGCTCCGATTATTGCAAAAATTGCCAAAGACATGGGCATTTTAACCATTGGTGTGGTCACTAAGCCGTTCTCTTTTGAAGGCCGGGTGCGGATGCGTAATGCTCAGATTGCCAGTGAATTTTTACAGGAAAATGTCGATTCGCTGGTAACAATTCCAAATGACCGTTTATTACGAATGGCCGATAAATCAACCTCGCTAAAGGATGCCTTTAAATTGGCCGATGATGTGTTACTCCAGGGGGTTAAGAGTATTTCGGATCTCATCGCTATGCCAGGTCTGATCAGCCTTGATTTTGCCGATGTTAAAACAATCATGAAAGATACTGGACTCGCTCATATGGGTGTTGGCCGGGCGACCGGCGATAACCGTGCTGAAGAGGCTGCTAAACAGGCGATTCTCAGTCCCTTACTGGAAACCCAGATTGATGGCGCAACCGGTGTACTGCTTAATATCACTGCTGGTGAAGACCTGTCATTATTTGAAGTGGATAAGGCTGCCAGCATCGCCAGAGAAGCGTCAGATCCAGATGCCAACGTTATTTTTGGGGCCACCATTGATGAATCGCTTGGCGATGAAATCAAGATTACCGTTATCGCTACCGGTTTTTTATCCGGCGGTGAAAAAGAAAAGAAGGCCGTTATTAAAAAAGTTGTCAAGAGCGCCAATGATTCCGTTGGTGAATTTTCAATTCCAGATTTTCTGACTCAAGAATAATCCCGATGAAATGTCCGTATTGTGCGTTCGATGACAGCAAGGTGGTCGATTCCCGGCCATCTGAAGAAGGAACAATGATTCGCCGTCGCCGGGAATGCAACCGCTGTAATAAACGATTTACCACCTACGAACGGGTTGAGAACATTCCCCTGATTGTTGTTAAAAAAGGTGGTCAGCGAACGGCCTTTGATAAAAACAAAATATTTAATGGGATGATTAAGGCCTGTGAAAAACGACCGGTGCCCATTGATGCCATTAAAACAGTGGTTGATGATCTGGAACGGAGTCTGTACCAGAGCGAAATGAAAGAAGTGCCTTCTTCGTTGATCGGGGAACAGGTGATGGTTGCCTTAAAGAGTATGGATCAGGTCGCCTATGTCCGTTTTGCTTCAGTATATCGACAATTTAAGGATGTTGCTTCGTTTATGGATGAACTGGAGCGATTGATTTCTGAAAAACAGACCGAGGGTGGACATGAAACAGTTTGAAAAAACCATAAAGAGCGACGCTATTTATGACGGCCGGATTGTTAAGCTACGGATTGATGAGGTTGAACTTCCCGATGGCAGCTTGTCAAAACGAGAGATTGTAGACCATCAGGGGGCAGTAGCTGTTTTGGCGGTTAAAGATGGACAGATGCTTTTTGTGAAACAATACCGGATTGCCAGTCAGCAGCTGTTGACCGAAATACCGGCCGGACTGCTGGAAAACGGAGAAGATCCGGAAGCGGCAGCAATCCGGGAATGTCGGGAGGAAATTGGCTATCGGCCACTTAATCTTTTTAAGTTGGGTGAGTTTATTCCGACGCCTGGTTATTGTACAGAGAAAATTACCCTGTTTTGTGCTACGGAGTTTGTTTGGGATCCTCTGGATGAAGATCCTGACGAATATATTCGAGTTGTTAAAATCCCCCTACGGACGGTGCGAACGCTGTTTATTAACGGACAGTTCATTGACGGAAAAACCGTGGCAGCACTGGGTTATTATTTCACCATTGCCGCCAGAAGAATGATAGCAAAGTAATAATGTTCAATGAGGATAGATGGTTTATTTCGATGCAGAGCATTAGAATAGATCATCTATTTTGTATTATGCATCATCGCTCCGACGCATCGGATAAACACCTAAGCGAAGGAGCTACAAAAAAGTAAAATTGGTTTGATCAAGTGGCAGCTTCAATGGAAATGCGGTTTGAATAAATCAAAGATGCAATCTCAAATTACGAGGTAAGGATAATGTTTAATTTTACACCAGACTATTTTTATAATCTAATCTTGAGCCTGCCGGGAATACTGATTGCCATCAGTTTTCATGAAATGGCTCACGGCTATGCCGCTGATTCAATGGGGGATCCAACCCCTAAAAATGCCGGGCGATTAACCTTAAACCCGCTGAAACACATCGATCCCCTGGGATTTATCTCGATGCTGCTGTTTCGCTTTGGTTGGGCCAAACCGGTACCAGTCAATCCCGGAAATTTCAAAGATCGCAAGAAAGGCATGATTGTGGTATCGCTGTCGGGGGTGATCACCAATCTGATTCTGGCATTTTTAGGAATGGCTGCCTATCTGGCGGTGGTTCCGCTTAACAATGAAGTATTGATGCCGGTGCTGCAGTATATTTATATTTACAACATCATGTTTGCGGTCTTTAATATTATTCCGATTCCGCCGCTGGACGGCTCTCAGATTCTGGTTTTATTTTTACCGCCAAAGGCATTGATGACTTATTATAAATATCAGCGCTATGGCATGATCGCAATTTTTGTTCTGGCTTTTACCGGGTTATTGGGACTCATTATCAATCCGGTTATTAATGGGATATCGAGCCTGTTTTTTGCGATATTACTGCCAATTTTTAATCTGATCTGGTCCTGATTATGGCATATGCAGTTAGTCTGGAGACGTTTGAAGGGCCTCTTGATCTGTTAATCAATCTGATCCAGAAAAATAAAATCGATATTTGTGATATTTCCATTGCCGACATCACCAATCAATATTTATTGCAGATTCGCAGCTGGCAGGACATGGATATGGATGTGGCCAGTGAGTTCATTGTCATGGCGGCCAGACTGCTGGAGATCAAGGCCAAGGCATTACTGCCCAAAACCGAGACTGAGCCTGAAGACGCCGAAGATCTTCAGGCCAGACTGGTTCGTCAACTGGTGGAATATAAGGTCTTTAAAGAGATCAGTCGTTATTTTGCGTCCCGGGAGCAAGAGGAGCTTTGTGCCATTTATCGGGATCCGGAGTACATTCCGCAAAATACCGAAGAAGCGCCACTGGTTATTGATCCCTACGCCCTGGAACAGTGCTTTAAACGGTTGTTGTTTCAGAAGGAAGAGGAATTGGAGGCGATTGCCCCGCCGCAGAAGATCATCAGGGAATTGTTCAGTATTGAAGAAAAAATTGCCGAAATAACGGAGATTCTGGTTCAGGCCGGCGATGATGGAGTCAGCTTTTCAGAGCTGCTGCATCCGAATATATCCCGGGAGGAAGTGGTGGTAACCCTGCTGTCGTTACTGGAGATGGTTAAAACCAGCGGTTTGCGATTGCTTCAAAATCGGGTGTTTATTGATTTTCAAATACATAGGGAGGTGGAGAAAAGTGAACAGTGATGAACTGGCCGGCGTCATCGAAGGGATTCTGTTCGGTGCTGGCGATGGGGTATCGATGTCGGAACTGTGTCGATGTCTTGACAAACCGGTAGCGGAAGTGCAATTTGCGATGGAGATTCTTAAACAGGATTATCAATCACAAGCCAGAGGCATTCGTCTGGTTCAAACAAAGGATACCTACCAGCTTTCCACAAAACCGGAATACTATACGTACATCAAAGAAATTACCCGCCAGCAGGAAAAAACCGGTTTATCCCGAGCTGCGCTGGAAACCCTGGCGATTATTGCCTACCGTCAGCCAGTTACCCGGCTGGCCGTTGATGAACTCAGGGGAGTCAGCTCCAGCAGTGCCATTCAGCGCTTGTTGGATCGGGGGTTGATTTGTGATGGTGGCCGTCTGGAAGCACCGGGTCGACCGATTCTTTATAAAACGACCAACGCTTTTTTAAAAACCATGGGCTTAAGCAGTTTAAAAGAAATGCCGGAATTTGAGGTGTTTTCTCAGGGTAAACAGGAAAGCTTTGATCTGGAGTTGCTCAAGACTGATTCGCAAAACACAACAGAGTCCAGTGAAGCGTTACTGGCCGGGATGCTGGAAAAAACCATGGGCGATGCCCGGATTTTGGAGGCAGCCCAGTGAGAATTCAAAAATACATGGCGCAATGCGGGGTGGCATCCCGGAGAAAATCTGAAGAATTGATCCAGAAGGGATTGGTTCAGGTCAATGGGATCACGATTCATGAGCCAGGTTTCCTTGTTGAACCGGAACAAGATGAGATTATTGTTGCCGGAACACGACTGAGTACAGCTGTAAAAATTTATGTGATGATTAATAAACCCAAAGGGGTTTTATCGACGTCAGAGGATACTCATGGTCGCCAACGGGTGCTGGATCTGGTGCCGATAAAAGAACGGCTTTATACCGTCGGACGCCTGGACATGGATACCGAAGGCTTGCTGCTGCTGACAAATGACGGCGACCTGACGTTTCGGCTGACCCACCCCAGCCATGAGTTTGTCAAAACCTATATTGGTCTGGTCAAAGGCTGTCCCGACAACAGCAGTCTGGAAGCCTTCCGTCACGGTATCGATATTGAGGACTACCGCACCGCCCCGGCTGCCATCAAGGTGCTCAAAGTGGATCGGCAGACCAGTCTGCTGGAAATGCGGATTCACGAAGGAAAAAAACGACAGATCCGCAAAATGTGCGCAGCGATCGGTCACCCGGTCATTGACTTAAAGCGGGTGGCTGTTGGTGAGCTGACTTTGGGAAATCTAAAACCCGGGGAATGGCGGTATTTGAATCATGACGAAATTACTTATTTAAAAGGAGAAAAGCAATGATAAAAATAGGATTTCCAAGAGCCTTTAGTCAAATTCAGGCATTGTTTCCAGAAAAAGAAAAAGAACGGGATCTGTATATCGTGGCAGAGGACACAGCCAAGTCTGAAGTTTTGGGAGCCGTGCGCTTTTTTTATGGTGAAGAACAGGTTGATATTTACGAGATGATTATGACCTATCAGGGGGATCAGGCGATGGCGGTATTTGATGGCATTATTCGAACCCTGCTTTATAAAATGGCTGAAGAAGGCTGTACAACCCTATCGGTACAGGGGGCCACTGGCGAATTTGCCACATACTTTAAAGATCATGAATTAACAGAAGAAGGGGAAATGCTGATCCATCGGGATTTTGTCGGTGAGTTTTTCAAACCCTGTGCCGGTTGCAGTGATAAATAAGCCCTTGCGGGTCACTGATCTGGCTTGGGAATTTTTGCGACCGGTACTGAAACCGGGAGACACTGTAGTTGATGCCACCGCTGGAACCGGTCAGGATACGCTGTTCCTGAGGCAATGTGTGGGTGAAAGCGGCCGGGTTTTTGCTTTTGATATTCAGGCGGTTGCGTTGCAACAGACTAAAAGTTTGCTGGATAACAGCAAATCTGCAGATAACGTAACGCTGATATGTGATAGTCACGAATTGATAAGAATACGACTAGCTGATGCCGGGGTAGGCGAGCAGGCTGTTAAAGCAGTCATGTTTAATCTTGGCTATTTCCCCGGCGGTGATCCAGCTATTATTACAGAAGGTGAAACAACGATCAAAGCACTTAATAGCGCATTGCGACTATTATCGACTGGAGGAATGATGACCATCTGTCTTTATCCGGGACATCCCGGGGGATCAGAAGAAGCGCAGGCAGTGATTGGCTGGTGCGAAATGCTGGAAACCCCTTTTGTGGCCCATCATTTTCAAACATTAAATCGAAAATCCCCCCCGACATTAGTCATCATCCAGAGAACGAGGTAGAAATGAAAGATGTTTCAAGTGTAAAAGAAAGCCGGGATATTTTTTCAGCAATTAAGAAGCGCTATCCAAAGCTCAGTAAATCCCATAAATTAATCGCTGATTTTATGCTCAGCCATTATGAAAATGCGGCTGAAATGTCGGCGGTGTCAGTAGCTAAAAGTGTTGGTGTTAGTGAAGCAACGGTGGTGCGTTTTTCGGTAACCTTGGGATATGAAGGTTATCCGGAGTTTCGTCGAGCGATAAAAAATGAAATCAACAGCAAGCTGACAACCATCGAGCGAATTGACATGACCCTGCGAAATGAGCAAAAAGAAAAAGCCTTGCAGGAAACCGTGCAAAATGTTTTAAAGTCAGATCTATCAAATATCAATGCCACTTTTGAGGAGTTTGATTATGAAATTTTCAAGTCCTGCATTGATCTGATTCTTGATGCCCGAAAAGTGATTATCATCGGTTTTCGTACGACGACCCTGCTAACTGAGCATCTTGGTTATTATCTTAATCTGATTCTTGATAATGTGCGGGTGGTCAATTATGGAGTGTCCGATATCTATGAGCATTTGATCCGGGTTAATGAAGAAGATGTGGTTATTGCCATCAGTTTTCCCCGCTATGCCCAAAAAACTTACGAGGCGGTTGAATTTTTAAAAAACAAAGGGGTAAAAATCATTACGATTTCAGATAATGAGAATGCACCGATCAATGTATTTACCCAACATCGGCTGATTGCTAAAAGCAATGTTTACTCCTTTGTTGACTCACTGGTGGCACCGCTATCGCTCATCAATGCCCTGGTGATTTCGGTGGGGCTTCGAAATATTGGCAAAACCAGAGAAACCTTTAATGAACTTGAAGAAATTTGGCGAGAGCATTATATTTACACCGGCGATGAATTGGAAAAATAGTTCGGGAAAGGAAAAATAATCAATGAGTAGGATAGCAGTAATTGGCGGAGGCCCCGGCGGCATGATGGCGGCGGTGGCAGCGGCGGAAAAAGGGCATCAGGTTGATTTGTATGACAGCAACGAAAAACTGGGAAAAAAACTCTATATCACCGGAAAAGGTCGCTGTAATCTGACGAATGCTGTTGACATCGGCGACTATTTTGATAGCATTGTTCACAATCACAACTTTATGTATAGTGCCTTATATTCATATACCAATGTGGATTTCATGACCTTTCTTGAGAAAAATGGGGTACCCTTAAAAATTGAGCGGGGAGATCGGGTTTTTCCGGTTTCGGATAAATCCAGTGATGTCATCAGCGGCTTTAAGACGGCATTAAAAAACAACCGTTGCCGGGTTTATCTAAATACCAGAATAATTGATCTGTTAATTACGAATAATACCGTCAATGGAATTGTGTTGGAAAACGGCGAAACCCGGAGTTATGACGCAGTAATTCTGGCAACCGGTGGCAAGAGTTACCCATCCACCGGTTCGGACGGTAATTTTTTTAAGAATCTAGAAAAAAGCGGGCATCAGATCACACCGTTGTCCCCAGGATTGGTGCCAATTAATAGCAAAGAAGATTGGCCCCGAGATCTACAGGGGCTGGCACTAAAAAACGTGGCTCTTACCCTCTATAAAAAAACACCAAAGGGACAAAAAAAGGTCAAGTCAATGCTGGGTGAGATGCTGTTCACCCATTTTGGAATCTCTGGTCCGCTGGTTTTATCACTGAGTTCTTATCTGATGGGGAATACCAAAGATTATAGTCTGGAATTGGATTTAAAACCGGCTTTAAGTATTGATCAAATGGATGCCCGGATTCAACGGGATTTTCTTAAATATCAGAACAAGGATTTTGGAAATGCGCTGGGGGATTTGTTGCCATCGAAAATGATTCCCGTGATGGTAGCCCTGTCGGGGATTGATCCGGCGGTTAAGGTTAACCAGATCACCAGAGAACAGCGACAAAAGCTGGTGGCGTGCTTTAAACAGTTAAGAATCGGCATTGCCGGTTTGCGGGATTTTAATGAAGCCATTATTACCGTTGGCGGTGTGAATGTTAAAGAGGTGGATCCGGGAACTATGGAATCAAAAAAGATTAAAAATCTTTATATCGCTGGAGAGATGCTCGATGTCGATGCTCTGACCGGTGGTTATAATATTCAAATTGCCGTTTCCACCGGCTGGCTGGCCGGAAACGCAGTTAAATAGTTTTTTGTAAAGAGTTGAAAGAGGGAGAGTAAGATGCAAATTGCCATTGACGGACCTGCTGGCGCAGGAAAAAGTACGATCGCAAAAAAAATAGCCGCCGCCTATAACATGACTTATCTGGACACGGGTGCCATGTATCGGTGTATTGCCCATTGCGTTTTAAATCAGATCGGTGATCGTTTTGATAACGAGGATGATATTATAAAAATTGCCCAGTCGACTGTGATCCGCTTTGAGGGGAATCAGGTATTTTGTAATGAAAAAGATGTTACCCAGGAAATTAGGACGCCCCTGGTTTCCCGGCATACTTCCGATGTGGCCAGGATCAAAGCGGTTCGGGATCTGATGGTTGCTCAACAACGGGAATATGCCAAAGATCATGAGGTGGTCATGGATGGTAGAGACATTGGTTCAGTGGTTTTACCGGATGCGCAAGTGAAGTTTTTTCTGGATGCCGATGTTCTGGAACGGGCAAAACGCAGAAAAATTGAATTGGATGAAAAAGGCAACGGTAAAGCGCTGGCAGAAATCAAAAACGACATCGAGAAGCGCGACACGAATGATCGCAATCGCTCAGAAGGTCCATTGGTGAAGGTTGCCGATGCCATTGTCGTTGACACCACCGGGAAAAGCATCGAAGAAGTATACCAGGAAATGAAAACCTATATTGATGAGGTTTGCCGATGATTTATAAAATTGGCCGATTTTTAACTTATCTGCTTAGTTTGATTCTTTTTCGGATCACCATTACCGGCAAGGAGAACATTCCAAAGAGCGGTGGTGCACTGATCTGCCCCAATCACATCAGTAATATTGATCCGGTCGTCATTTCCTTTACAACCCCCCGGGAAATCCACTATATGGCCAAGGCGGAGCTGTTTAAAAATCCCTTGTTGAGCTGGTTTTTCAAAAAGGTCAATGCCTTTCCGGTTAATCGCGAAAAGGTCGGGGTGGAAACCATTAAGACATCCTTAAAAATTCTCAAGGAAGACAAGGTTCTGGGGATTTTTCCGGAAGGGCATCGGGTTAACCCGGAAGATCGAACCCCACCGGCCAGTGGTTTTGTCGTCTTTGCGATCAAGACAAAATCGCCGATTGTTCCGGTGCGGATCAAAGGACACTACCGGTTTAGAAGTAAAATCGAAATTATTATTGGCAAGCCCGTTTATCTGGAAGAATACTATGGAAAAAAACTGACAGATGAAGAAACCCGGCAGCTCAGTGAGAAAATTATGGATACAGTTTATGGATTGGAATTGACTTGAGGTTAATATGGAAATAATTATAGCCGACAAGGCGGGTTATTGTTTTGGAATCGAAAACGCCATGAAAATGGTTCAGGATACACTTGAGTCCGGTCCGGAAAAAATATATACATTGGGACCCATCAGCCATAACCGTCAGGAAACCAACCGTTTGGCTGATCAGGGCGTAACAATTATTGCAGACGAGGATATTGTAAACATTGATAGCGGCTGTATCATTCTGCGCTCACATGGGGTTGGCAAGAATATTATTGAAGCGATCAGGGAAAAAGGACTTCCTATCATCAATGCTACCTGTCCCTTTGTTCGGGCGGTTCAAAAAAAAGTTGAAAGCCATGATGCGGCCGGATATCAGATCGTTATTGTGGGAAACAAGGATCATCCGGAGGTAATTGGAGCTAACGGCTGGTGTAGGGAAAAAGCTTTAATAATTAATGATATAAATCAGTTGGAAAATATTGAAAGATATGATAGAATATGTATCGTGGCTCAGACCACCATCATCGAATCCAGATTCAATGAAATTTGTGATGCGATCCGGTCAAGAGTCAAAGAAGTTGTTATATTTAATACTATTTGCAGTGCCACCGCTGAAAGACAAGCAGCGGCAGCAAAAACTGCAAAAGAAGTAGAATATATGATCGTAATCGGTGGATACCACAGTTCGAACACCCAAAAATTGGTGGATATCTGTAAATCCCATTGCGAAAAAACTTGTCACATAGAAACCATCCGGGATTTAGATCTCTCTGAGGTAATGAAATACCAAAAAATTGGTATTACGGCAGGAGCGTCAACACCGGATTGGATCGTTAAGGAGGTATTGGAAGGTATGGAAGAGCAAAACAAAATTGCTGAGGAAAACGTGGTCGTAGAAGTGGCGACTGAAGAACAGCCACCTGTTGTAGTTGAGGAAGTGGTGGAAACCATTGAAAAAGACGAGTATGATGATGCTAATTTCGATTTCGCTGCTGAAATTGAAGAATCATTAAAAACAATTCGTCGGGGTGCTGAAATCGAAGGTGAAGTTATCCACATTGCCGAAGATGAAGTAATCTTAAACATTGGCTACAAAGCAGATGGTATCATCAAAAAGAATGATTTCACATGGAGAAGCGATGAGGTATTATCTGAACTTGTACAATTAGGAGACAAGGTTTGGTGTATCGTAACGGATTTAAATGAGGGTTCAGGAAATGTAAAACTTTCAAAAATCAAATATGATAACCGTCTCGTACAGAAACAGTTAAGTGACGCCTTTGATAATAAAACGATCTTAGAAGGAACAATCAAAGATATTTCTGGAAATGGTTTAATTGTTGATATCGGATTTACCGATATTTATATGCCAGCTTCACAATATCATGTTCGTTACGTTAAAGATTTGAACACCCTGATCGGCGAAAAAGTTAAAGGGATCATCATTGATTACAATCCTAAACGACGTCGTGCGATTCTTTCTCAAAAAATTATTCTGGAAAAAGATATGAAAGAACGTCGGGAACAAGTCAAAGAAATGAAAGACAAGCGTTTTGACGAATTAAACGTGGATGATGTCGTCAAGGGTGTGGTTAAAACCATTACGAACTTCGGAATCTTTGTCGATCTTGACGGTATCGATGGGTTTGTTCATCGCTCCGATCTGACTTGGGAAAAAATTAATGAGCCGAAAGATATTGTTGAAAAAGGCCAGGAAATTGAAGCCAAGGTAATCGCTAAAAATGATGAAGACAAAAAAATCAAATTAAGCGTTAAAGCATTAATGGATCGTCCCTGGGATGATTTCATTGCTAAATATAATGTTGATGATGAAGTAGAAGTTACCATCACGAACATTTTAGATTTTGGTGCCTTTGCTGAAGTGATTCCAGGTGTTGAAGGTTTAATTCACGTTTCTGAAATCAGCTACAACCGGGTTGAATCGGTTGCTTCAGTTTTAAATACTGGTGATGTCTTAAAAGTAAAAATCATCGGCATTAATCCTGAAAAAGAAAAAATCAGCTTAAGTAAAAAAGCAACTGAAGAAGCGCCTGCACGTCCGGCTCCTACACCACGAAGCAGTAACAGCGGCAATGCCAGCTCAGGTGATCGCGAAAGATCCAGCAACTATGGTGGCGGTGATAGAAATCGTAGACCGCAACAAAACCATAGCAGCAACAATCGGAATAAAACAGTTTATGAAGAAACCGCTAATGTAACTCTTGGGGATTCATTCGGTAACTTATTCGATGGTCTTTTCGGAGATAGCGAAGACGAAAAATAAGAATGCATTAATTAAAAGATCCATGCTCTGGTTTTCCGGAGCTTGGGTCTTTTTTTTGAAACTTTTTTTATTTACCTCTTGAAAAATAATAAATTCGTGCTATAATGACATTAAATCCCGGTGGAATACTCGGAAATAATCCAGGGAGGTGTTGCAATTGAGACTTTCAACAAAAGGACGATATGGTGTGCTTGCCATGGTGGAATTGGCGCTTCAATTTGGAGATGGTCCGGTTTCAATTAAGGAAATCGCCGAAAAGCAAAATTTTTCGGATTCGTATATGGAACAGCTATTTTCAACCTTAAAAAACGCCGGTCTGGTCAAAAGCATTAGAGGTGCCCGGGGTGGCTATGTGTTAGCTCGGGAGCCTGGTGATATTACTGTTGGTGAAATTATCAGAGCACTTGAAGGTCCGATCGAATTAGCAGAATGTATTGATGGCGGTGGGAAGCTTACCTGTGTCAAATCACCTGAGTGCGTGACCAGAGGGCTTTGGAAAGATATTAGTGACAGTATCAGTAATGTCATTGACAATCGCTCATTACAGGATTTATTAAGCAAATAAATAAGAAAGAGGTAATTGTTATGAAACGAATATATTTAGATCATGCCGCAACAACGCCAGTTGATCCGGCCGTTGTTGAAACCATGTTGCCATTTTTTACCGAATATTTCGGAAATCCTTCTTCCGTTTACACAGAAGGACGGGGCGTAAAAAAAAGCATTGAGGCAGCCCGGCTCCTGATTGCCAAAGCCATCAACGCGGATCCCCGGGAAATATATTTTACCGGAAGCGGATCAGAAGCGGATAATTGGGCCATTAAAGGCATTGCCATGAAAAATCAGGCGAAGGGAAAACACATTATAACGTCTACCATCGAGCATCATGCGGTGCTTCATACCTGTGAGTATCTGGAAAAGCAGGGCTTTGAAGTAACCTATCTGCCGGTTGACGAATATGGCTTGATCTCGTTGGATGATTTACGAAATGCCATCCGCAAAGACACGATTCTGGTGACAATCATGTTTGCCAACAATGAGATCGGAACCATTGAACCGATCAAAGAAATTGGCGAGATTGTCAAGGAAAAAGGAATTATTTTTCACACCGATGCGGTTCAGGCCCTGGGGAATATCCCGGTTGATGTAAAGGATTTAAACGTTGATTTATTGTCGGTATCGGCGCATAAAATATACGGCCCGAAAGGGATCGGTGCTTTATTTATTCGAAAAGGGGTACCCATTGATAATTTAATCCATGGTGGCGCTCAGGAGCGAAAAAAACGGGCTGGGACAGAAAATACCGCCGAAATAGTGGCTTTTGGTAAGGCCGCCGAAATGGCCACGGAACAGCTTGAAGAAAATGCTGCTCATATGAAGAAATTACGAGATTTGCTGATTAAAGGGGTCATGGATAATATCCCGCAGGTTCGTTTAAACGGTCATCCGGAAAAACGGTTGCCCGGAAATGTGAATTTTTGTTTTGATTATATTGAGGGGGAATCGATTCTACTCAGTTTGGATATCATCGGCGTGGCTGGATCCAGTGGGTCGGCCTGTACATCAGGGTCGCTGGATCCATCCCATGTGTTGCTGGCGATTGGCTTACCGGCGGGAGTTGCCCACGGATCACTGCGACTTACGATTGGCAAACACACAACAGCAGAAGATATTAACTATGTAGTTGACAATCTGATCCAGATTATTGAGCGTTTGCGAAAAATGTCCCCAATCAATGCCGATTGTCCGATTGATGATGCGGTTTTTGATAAAGCCGACCACCACCATCATTAAAAATAAACTAAACTATAAATAAGGAGAAAATAAAATGGAATATACAGATGTAGTAATGGAGAATTTTACCTGTCCCAAACACGTGGGTGAGATTGAAGGAGCAAACGGTATTGGTCAGGTTGGCAGCCCTGCTTGTGGTGATATTATGAAAATCTTCCTGAAGATTAACGATGACGGTATCATCGAGGATGCGTCCTTTAAAACCTTTGGCTGCGGGGCTGCAGTAGCCAGTAGTAGCATGGCTACCGATATGATTATCGGTAAGAGTATTGAAGAAGCGGGAAAATTTAAAAACTCGGATGTCGTTGATGCCTTAGGCGGATTGCCTGCTGAAAAAATTCACTGTTCAGTGCTGGCAGCGGAAGCGATTCAGGCTGCGATTGAAGACTATCACAATAAAAAAGCACAACAATAGTCATATAGACGGCAAAGACGCAGTTTCTGTTACTGGAGACTGCGTCTTTCTTTTGAAAAAATGGAGGACTTCGCATGAGGAATAATAAACTATTTCAGGTTTCAACGCTGACGGCTTTTAAAAACAAAGGGTATGATGGAATAATCTCGATAAAAAAGATGTTAACCTTTGGCGACACCGGATTTGGCACGTTTGATAAACTCAATGGCGAAATGATTGTTGTCGATGGCGTGGTATATCGTGCGTTAGGAGATTGCTCCATTGAAGTGGCGGGTTTGGCAGACACAACACCTTTTGCAACCCTGGGTGCTTTGGGGAAATGTGAGGGTCAGATATTGGCAATAAACGGCGATATGATTTGTGCGGGTGAAAAGCTTAGTCACGCTATTGCCCATCCTGAAAACCCGATATTGGCCAGAATTTCAGGGGAATTTGAGAGTATTGAGATTCATGGAGTGTGGCCTCAGAAAAATCCGTATGAAGCACTGGAAAGAATTGTCAGTAATCAACCAGTACAAGTTCTAAAAAACATCAGCGGCTGCCTGGTAGGGATTTTTTGTCCGGCATCGGCTCAGGGTATGAACATGGTGGGTTGGCACTTTCATTTCCTTTCTGATGATAAAAAAATCGGCGGCCATGTCAATACTTTTAGCGCAAGGCATCTCAAAGTAGCCTTTAATGTAAAAGACGAATTGGCTATTATTAAATAGAAGTTGCATTAGAGTATCCTTTTGTTTATAAATAAAGAAAAATCGACATTGCCATAAAAAAAGTAATAGGGTAAAATAAACACAATGACAAAAAAGAAAGGAACATCAAATGAAAGCGAACATTTTACTCAATGTGGTAGTTATTTCTCAAAATAATGGCCGACGACATGGACTGGTTAAGAGTCTGGTGGTGGTGGATCACGTTGTGAAATATCTGGTAATCAATCCCGGAGGGATTCTCTCCAAGGCTCAATTTTTCAAACCAGAAAACATTGTCGACGTCAATTACAAACGGATGGTGATTGAAAACGAAAAAGACATTATCAAAGTCAACGGCAAAAAAGTGAAAGCGTATCTGGAAGAGGCTTTTCCACTGATGGATTATCAGGTCGTGGATACAAACGGGGAGGCTTTTGGGCACGTGGTCAATGCGACCATTGAAGATGATACATTTGCTATTACTGAATATGAAATTTCCCGAAGTTTTTTTGATGACATCGATCATGGCTTTGCGATCATTCCGGCCGCTGATCTGGTCTATAAGGATCAGGTCTTATATTACGAAAAAGAGATGTTTGATATCGGGTTTAAAAATCAGGGGACAGGCATCGCCAATAAATTGCTGGGGGTTAAATAATGGAAGATTCATCAAACAAAAAGAGATTGTTATTTCTTAACCTTATTGTCGTCGTTTTAATTGCGGCGCTGTGCTTTTTTATCTGGCCAACGCTGGCCGGAATGTTCGCACCCTTCTTTTTTGCGATTGTGTTGGCTTATCTGCTTAATCCACTGGTCAGGATTCTTGAAAATAAAGGGTTAAGCCGGGGCAGTTCGGTATTGATCGTGTTTTTTGCGGTTCTGGCACTGGTGATTGGCGCTTTCATGAGTTTTATTCCCAGTCTGATTACCAATATAGCCAGTATGATCAAGAGCATTCCAAGCTTTGTAACGCAGATGCAGACCTACATAACCAATCTATCGGACTATATTTCAAATTTTACTGGATATGATATTACTCAGTTTTTCAATCTGGAGCAAGTGTTGGGAAATGTCCTGCAGGGATTTGCAACAGCACTTCAGGGGATTTCGAATGCGCTGATTCAGAACAGTGGGCAGCTGATGAACATTATCATTGTTCCACTGGTGACCATTTTTCTGATGATCGATAAAGAATTCTTTATTAAGGGGATTATGTATCTGGTTCCACTACAGTATCGTAATAGTATGCTAAAAATGTGTTGTGATATTGATCTGGTCATTGGCGGTTTTATCAAGGGACAGGGTTTGACTTCGCTGATCGCTGGGATTGCCACCGGGATTGGAACTTTTTTTCTGGGACTCCCCTATGCCAGTATTATCGGCGTAATCGCCGGGGTTACCACGATGGTGCCTTATTTTGGACCAGCGGTGGGTACCATTGTGATTATGCTGCTGGTACTATTCACCAATCCAATGATGATGATTCCAATGTTGATTGTGATTGGCGTGGTTCAGGTAGTGTGCGGCAATTTTTTGGCACCAGCCCTGATGTCCGGCAATGTGGGGCTTCATCCGGTCTTTATTATTTTCTCAATCTTCTTTTTCGGCGCCATGTTTGGCGGTGTCGGGATGATTATGGCAGTGCCGATAATGGGTACGATTAAGGTAATTGGTGGTTATATTATTTCCTTATTTGCCTCAAAAGACGTCACGGATCTAAAAAAGGATTGACATTTAAATATGGAATTAATATAATCATCCTTACAGGTTAATATTAAAATGCATTGAGAACGAAGGCTCTAAATACAACCATTTCAGAGAGAGAGACGCGGCTGAAAGTCTTTTATCGTTGGTTTAGAGTTGCCCCGTTTGAGCAGCTGAAGAAGAAAGTCGTAATCCCATATTCGATCAGTATTTTCAGTCGGGAAACCGTTATTGATAAAGTGAGTTGCCGATTATTCGCAGCTAATTTGGGTGGTACCGCGGATCAAACCGTCCCTTGCAGATTTGCAGGGGATTTTTTGTTTTTAGACACTCCAGATTGCAAATCGGGATTTATAACCAGAGACTAAAATTAGAACAAGGAGAAAAAATGAAACCATTAGGATTAAATGAAATCAGAGAGAAATATCTGGCATTTTTTGAAGAAAAAGGACATTTGCGATTGAACAGTTTTCCGTTAGTGCCAATTAATGACAAGAGTCTGTTGTTGATCAACTCAGGGATGGCACCGCTGAAACCTTATTTTACTGGTGACGAAATACCACCACGAAATCGGGTGACGACCTGCCAGAAGTGTATTCGTACCCCGGATATTGAGAACGTCGGAAAAACGGCCAGACACGGAACCTTTTTTGAAATGTTGGGAAATTTTTCCTTTGGCGATTATTTCAAAAAAGAAGCGATTCCCTGGGCCTGGGAATTCTGTACCAGGGTCATGGAAATTCCGGAAGACAAAATCTGGATTACTATTTATCTGGATGACGATGAAGCCTTCAAAATCTGGAACGAAGAGGTCGGCATTCCTGAAGAAAAAATTGTCCGGATGGGAAAAGAAGATAATTTCTGGGAACATGGTCTGGGACCCTGCGGCCCCTGTTCGGAGCTTTATTTTGACCGTGGTGAAGAATATGGCTGTGACAGTCCCACCTGTGGGGTTGGTTGTGATTGTGACCGTTATGTTGAATTCTGGAACCTGGTTTTCACCCAGTTTGATAAAGATGAAGCCGGCAACTATAATCCGCTGCCAAAACCAAATATTGATACCGGAATGGGGCTGGAACGGTTAGCCGTCGTGATGCAGGGGGTTGGGACCATTTTCGAAATTGATACGGTTGGCCATGTGCTAAACTATATCTGTAAAAAAGCGGGCGTAAACTATGGCGATGATCCCCAGGATGACATCTCCATCCGGGTTATCACTGATCATATCCGTAGTGTCACCTTTATGATTGCTGATGGCGTCATGCCAGGAAATGAAGGCCGCGGCTATGTCTTGCGGCGATTGCTGCGCCGGGCAGTACGACACGGTAAATTGTTGGGAATCAAGGATCTTTTCCTTTATGATGTCGCCAAAGAAGCGATTCTAGTTTCAGAAGGTGCTTATCCCGAACTCAAAGAAAAACAGGATTTTATTCAAAAACTGATCCGTATTGAAGAAGAACGTTTTAAAGAAACCATCGATCAGGGTCTGGCACTGCTCAATAAGGAACTGGACAAAATTATTGAAATGGAAGAAACCGTCTTCCCCGGCGGCGGTGCCTTTAAACTTTACGATACCTATGGTTTTCCTTATGATCTGACGAAGGAAATTGTTGAAGAACGGGGCCTGACCATCATTGCCGAAGAATTTGAAAAAGAAATGCAGGCTCAGCGGGAACGAGCCCGACAGGATCGTCTCAATAACGATTTAGCAGTCTGGGCGGACGATCCCTTTAATCCTCTGGGTCCGGATGCGGTTAATACCTTTGTCGGCTATGATAACCTCGAAGCTGAAGGAACCATCTTAGGGCTCTATGTGAATGAAGCCCTGGTGGATGAAGCCAAGGCCGGAGATGAGGTGTTGGTATTACTTGATCAGACATCGTTTTATGCTGAAAGTGGCGGACAAACTGGCGATCATGGCGTGATCCAAAAAGGCGATGGTTTAATTGAAATCCGTGATTGTAAAAAAGGCAGCCTGAGCCGCCATATTCATTCAGGGATCGTTAAATCGGGAACCTTTAAGGTTGGCGAAAGTGTCATTACCGAGGTTAATAAAGAATTAAGAGATGCGGTACAGCGAAACCACACCTCCACCCACTTATTGCACAAAGCCTTAAAACAGGTCTTAGGTGATCATGTCGAACAGGCCGGATCGTTTGTATCACCGGATCGTTTACGTTTTGACTTCAACCATTTCCAGGCGATGACCCGGGATGAAAAACGACAGGTGGAAGATATTGTTAACACCGCTATTTTAGCAGCTTATGATGTCTCGATTTTTGAAACCAATATTGACAAGGCCAAAGAACTGGGAGCAACCGCTTTATTTGGCGAGAAATATGGTGAGATTGTCCGGGTTGTCAAGGTTGGTGATTTCAGTACCGAACTTTGCGGCGGCTGTCATATCAGTAATTCAGCCAAGGTGGGGATGTTTAAGATCATCAGTGAAGGCGGTGTAGCAGCCGGTGTCCGTCGAATTGAAGCGGCAACCGGTTTTAACGCCTGGCATCTGGTCGAAAAAATGGACGACACCCTGATTGAGGTGTCCAACTTGATGAAAACCAATCCCGATCAATTGTTGGAAAAAGTAACGGAACTGGCTGAAACCAACAAACAGAAGGAACGAACCATTGCCGAACTGAAACAAAAATTTGCCGGCAATGCGATTATGGATATTCACCAGAAAATGGAGATCATCAGTGGTGTTCAGGTGACCATTGCTGAAGTGGAAAAAATGCCCATGGAAGAGCTACGAACCATCGGGGATTTATTAAAAGATCGAATGGGCTCCGGGGTTGTCTTGTTGGGCAGTGCGCTGGATGGTAAGGTTAATTTTGTTGCAACAGCTACTCCGGACATCGTTAAACGCGGCTTCCACGCTGGTAAAGTCATTAAAGAAGTGGCGACAATCGCTGGCGGAGGTGGTGGAGGACGCCCGGATATGGCGCAGGCTGGGGGGAAACTACCAGAAAAACTGGCAGAATCCTTGTCAAAGGGTGAGGCCTGCATTCGGGAGCAGTTGAATTAATTTATTAAGAAAAAGAAAAATTACGTCATATGACTTGTCTTTTCTTTTACGATGGGTTAAAATGATATAAATTGATTGTGAAGGAGGTCAGATGACAATGGGAGAAAATACGGTGATTGATCGAGGAACCATTATGTTTGAGGTCGATAGCGAAAAGTCTCAGAAGATCGACGAAGTGATGCGCAATGTACATAAGGCTCTAGTTGAAAAAGGGTATAACCCCGTCAATCAAATTGTAGGTTATGTCATGTCAGGAGATCCGACCTATATCACAAGTCACAGAGAAGCGCGAAATGCCATACAGAAAATTGAGCGGGATGAGTTACTCGAAGAACTTGTACGACGTTACTTAAAAAGTATTTAGTAGGCTGAAAATTTGGGGCTGTCTCAACCGAGGCAGTCCTATTTTGTTTTGCTTAGGTTAAGGAAAACAAAGGCGCACAAACATTAAGCTTGTGGTTAGGAAACGATTTGCAGATGAAAATGAATACGCTTGGTAATACCGGCATTATGGTATCGCGAATGTGCTTTGGTAGCTTGACCATAGGTCCCCTTCAGAAGAACAAACCCCTTCGGGAGAGTCGGGAAATCATCGCTGCCGCCTTAGATGGTGGCGTGAATTTCTTTGATACCGCCGATCTCTATAATAATTATGATCACTTGCGGCAGGCAATTCAGATGCAGCATGAGGTGGTGATTGCTACAAAGTCCTATGACTATACAGCAGTTGGGGTCCAGAAAAGTCTTCATCGGGCCCTGACTGAGTTGGGTCGCGATTATATTGATCTTTACCTGCTCCATGAGCAGGAAAGTCGCAAAACCATCGAAGGTCATTGGGAAGCCATCGAGGCGTTGATTGCTGCAAGACAGGCGGGAAAAGTCAGAGCCATTGGGATTTCCACCCATCGGGTGGAAGGTGTTTCTGGGGCCAGTCTTTTTCCCGAATTGGAGGTGATTCATCCACTGATCAATTTGACTGGTATCGGTATTGAAGATGGAACGACGGATGAAATGGTCGCCGCCATTCATCAGGCCAAAATCCTGGGGAAGGGCATTTATGGGATGAAGCCATTAGGTGGCGGGAATTTGCTTTCTCAAAAACAGGCCAGTTTTGAGTTTGTTTTAAATTTAAGCGATCTGGATGCCATTGCCATTGGGGTTCAATCAGTTGACGAAGTGCAGTATAATGTAAAAAAATTTAACGGTGAAGTGATACCCGAAGGGTTGGAGAGTGCGGTTGCCAGTGCTCCCAAAAAGCTGCATATCAGTGACTGGTGCAGCGGTTGCGGGGAATGTGTGCGGCGTTGTAACCAGCAGGCCCTGAGCGTAGCGGATGGCAAAGCTCGGGTGGATCAAAAGAAATGTGTGCTTTGTTGCTATTGCAGTGCTGCTTGCAGAGATTTTTGTATTAAGGTGATTTAAACAGCCAAAATAAACAGATGGGATTATGAATGGAAAGAATTTTAGGAATTGATGTCGGCGACAAACGGATTGGGGTGGCTGTGACGGACCCCTTACAGATTACTGCCCAGGGGGTGATGACCCTTAAGCGAAAGACCCGGGATGATGATTTAGAAGCGTTTCGTGACCTCATTGCCAGATATGAGATCAAAAAAGTAGTAGCCGGACTGCCCCTGAATATGGATGGTTCAGAATCGGCTCAAACCCGAAAAACAATAAACTTTTGTCAGTTTATCAAGAAACGGCTGAAGATTGAAATCATCTACATTGATGAACGATTAACCTCATCCTGGTCTGAAAAAGTGCTGATTGAAGGTAACGTTTCCCGGGAGAACCGCAAAGACTACATTGATATGCTGGCTGCCCAGATGATCCTCCAATCCTATATGGATCGGGCCGTTAAATAGTTCATAAATAATGGATTGTTTAAGCATAAAAAGGTATAATTACAAGATTATGAACGAAAAAAATAAAGTTGAAAGAGAAGTTGATATGGAAGAAAAAATTATTTTAGAAGATGAAAATGGCGTTGCAAGAGAGTTTGATTTAGAGATTTCATTTCCGCTCGGCGAAAAGACCTATGTGCTGTTAACCGAAGGTGAAGAAAGTGATGATGTTTTTGCTTTCTTTATCGATGAAGACGAAGAAGGAGAAATTCTGGTTCCGGTTGAAGATGAAGCAGAATTTGCTTTAATTGAAGCGGAATATGATCGCATTATGGACGAAGAATACGAAGATTTTGAGGAAGACGAAGATGAAGGTGAAGTTGAGTAAATATCCCCTTGTAAGTGGGATATTTCTTAGCCGACCCAATCGGTTTATTGCCAAGGTAATGATTAATCAGGAAGAGATCGTCGCTCATGTGCCCAATACCGGTCGCATGAGCGAGCTTCTTGTTTCTGGGGTACGGGCCATTTTGGCATGGAATCCGGCGCCGCATCGTAAAACCGACTATACCCTGTTGCTGGTCGAAAAAGATGGCCATTGGGTCTCGGTCAATTCGATGTTGGCTAACCAGATTGCCTACGAATTTTTAAACGCTCAAGCAGATGTTTCAGAACTCAAGCAAGAAGTAACCTACGGCAACAGTCGGTTTGACCTGGCCTGTCTTAAAGGTGGCGAATATGCCTATTACGAGGTCAAAAGCGTCAATCTGGTGGTGGATCAGATTGCCATGTTTCCCGATGCACCAACGGAGCGGGGATCTAAACACCTTGCCGAATTACTCAGGGCTCACCAGGAGGGTTACCATACCGGGGTTATTTTTGTTGTGCAACGCAATGATGCGAAATCGTTTCAACCGAACAAAAAAATGGATCCCAAATTTTCACGTTTATTGGGTCAATGTCATAGTCTGGGAATAGAGATCCGTGCGCTTTCCTGTGATATTGATGGAGTAAATATAGAAATGATCAGCGAGTTGCCTGTAACTGTTTTATCAGAAGAGACTGTAAAAGAGGTGTGACAACCATGAATAACCAAAAACAAATTGTGGATGCGCTCAGAAAAAGAGGGAACAAAGTAACCCCTCAGCGTCTGGTTGCCATTGAGGTTTTGATGACCTTCAGGGAGCAGCACTTTAGTGTTGAAGAATTATTTCAGGGTGTTAAACAGCGCAATCCTGATGTGGGAATGTCGACCATTTATCGAACGGTGCAAATATTGGAAGAAATGGGATTCATTACCAAACGTAACTTTGATGATGGCTTTGCTCGGTACGAACTCTGCGAGTTGGATGAAAAACACTGGCATCATCATTTAATTTGTTTAAAGTGCGGAAAGGTTATCGAAATGCAAGACGATTTCCTGGAAGTTCTGGAAAAAGAAATCGAAGAAAAGAAGGAGTTTATTATAATCAATCACGAACTTAAGGTGTACGGATACTGTTCGGATTGTTATGGAATAACGAAAGGAGAACAATTTGACTGAAAACAAAAACTTAATAACAACGGGGGCCCAACGACTGGAAGGTCGTTCACGATCCAGACGAAAACCTCAGGCTCAGAAAAACAAAGATAAGCTGAGATTAATACCACTAGGAGGCCTAGGTGAAATCGGGAAGAACTTAAACGTATTTGAGTACAAGGATGACATCATTCTTGTCGATTGCGGTCTCAAGTTTCCCGACGATGATATGTTCGGAATTGATATCGTCCTACCGGATTTTAACTACCTGATCGAAAATCAGGAAAAGATTAAAGGGGTCGTTATCACCCATGGCCATGAGGATCATATTGGGGGGCTGGTTTATCTCTTGAAAAAGATCAATATCCCCATTTATGCGACCAAATTCACTGTGGGCCTGATCGATAAAAAGCTGAAGGAACATGGCTTATTAACAAAAACTACCCGAATTATTGTTAAGCCCAAAGATCGGATTGATATTGGCGAATTTAATGTTGAGTTTATCCGGGTCAACCACAGTATCGCCGATGCTGTGGGACTTTGTATTAAATGTGCAGCAGCAACCGTTGTCCATACCGGTGATTTTAAAATTGATTATCATCCCATTGGCGGCGAAATAATCGACTTGCAGCGATTTGCCAAAATTGGTTCCCAGGGTGTGGATCTGCTGATGTCAGACAGTACCAATGTTGAAGGGGCTGGGTTTACACCCTCAGAAAGTACCGTGGGACCAACCTTGTATAATTTGTTTCGAGGAGCTAAAGGGAGAATTATCGTAACCACCTTTGCCTCCAATGTCCATCGTCTGCAACAGGTAATTGACGCTGCGGTTGAATATAATCGAAAAGTCATTATCTGTGGCCGAAGTATGGAAAACGTCACTGAAGTGGCCATGGATTTGGGATACATGAAAATACCACCCAATGTATTGGTTCAACTAAAAGACATCAAAAACTATAAGGACAAAGAACTGGTTATCATTACCACCGGTAGCCAGGGCGAGCCGATGGCAGCACTGGGAAGAATGGCATTGGGTGAGCACCGTCACCTGACCATAAAAAAAGAAGATATGGTTATTATTTCGGCATCACCAGTACCAGGAAACGAGAAAATGGTTTCTGAAGTGATTAATAAACTGGTGGAACTGGGATCGGATGTTGTTTACGGACGCTTTGCTGAAATCCACGTTTCTGGTCATGCCCGTCAGGAAGAATTAAAACTGATGATTACCTTGGTCAAGCCCAAGCACTTTCTTCCTGTCCATGGTGAAAGTCGGATGCTGATGCAGCATGCTGAGCTGGCCCAAAATGTGGGAATGAATAAAGAAAGAACCTTTATTGCTGAAAATGGCAATATTCTGGAAATTGATAAACGGAGTGTCCAGGTTGTCGGCAAAACTCAGGCGGAGCCGATTCTGGTTGATGGACTGGGTGTTGGTGATATCGGTAATATTGTTCTTAATGACCGGAAGCGATTGTCAGAAGATGGTCTTTTCATTGTAGTGTGCACGATGCATAAAGGCAAAGCGGTTTCAGGACCGGATATTATCTCCCGGGGCTTTGTTTATGTAAGAGAATCAGAAGAACTGATCAATAATGCCCGGGAAGAGGTCAAGAAAGCCTTGATATCTTGTGAAGAAAAGGGTATTATTGACTGGAATTCCATCAAAAATGTGATTCGGGAAAGCCTGTTTAAATATCTCTACGAAAAAACCCAAAGAAAACCGATGATATTGCCTATCTTGATGGAAGTATAAATTGAATCGGGTGATTGTTTAAAAAATTTGATAACAGTTACCACTATAATTTTAAATGAGGAGTAAGGTATGAATGTATATGATGAAGCCAACAATTTGGCACGAGCCCTGAAAGAATGCACCGAATACAAGAATTTTGTAGCGGCAAAAGAAAAACTGGAACAGGATCCGGAAAAATTTGAAATGGCCAAGGATTATATGCGCAGACAGATGGAAATTCAGTCCTTTCAAATGCTGGGCAATGAATTATCCGAAGAGCAGATCACGGCGTATAACACCTTAGCCAATACCATTATGGGCATTCCGGAAATTGCCGATTTTTTTCAGGCGCAAATGTATTTTTCCGTGATTTTTCAGGACATTACCGATATTATGGCAAAGGCTGTCGATCTGGGGATGCATCTGTTTGATTCCGAAGAAGAAGGCTGTGGCGCTTAAACAACCATTCAAATAGAAACAATTTTAAAAAGAATATAGGTGCCCACCTCTATCGCGGTCCTATATTCTTTTTATGGTTTTAGAAATGAAAGCAGGTGAACGATGCGTAATCGAAGCAATCAAACCAGACCCTCGTCCCGTAAAACGGGAAAACTTATTGCCATTATACTGTTATTATTAGTCGTTTTTGGCGCAACTGGGATATTCAGTTTTAATTATTTTATTGGTCAAATGTTAGAACCAGTAGGCGAAGGGGAGCTTGCCTATGTTCAAATTGACGATGGGGCCGTGATCAGTGATGTCGCCGAGACATTGGCAGAAAATAACCTGATCCGGGATGCTTTTGCCTTTGAAATGCTGGCCAAGAAAGAAAATACCGCCAACCAGATCCAATCGGGCTATTATACCTTCAGTCCCACCGAATCCGCTCAACAGATTTTAGACCGTCTGGTCAGCGGTGATGTCGCTGATGCTACCGTGACCATTCCGGAAGGCCGCAATATTTCTGAATTCGCCGAAATTTTAGAAGAAAAGAATGTCTGCGATGCCGATGCCTTTATTGAAGAAACAAAGAAAGTTGCCGAATATCAAAAAAATTATCCGATCCTCAGTAGCATTCCCCTGACTGAAAAAGATGGGGTGAGCCGCACTCTGGAGGGGTATCTCTTTCCTGATACCTATAGCTTTTCACCGGATACTGAGCCATCAGAAGTTGTAACCGCCATGTTGGATCGTTTTGTGGAGGTTTATGATCAGGACTATTTAAAACGAACCAAAGAAATGGGTAAAACCGTGGATGAGATTGTCATTATGGCGTCGATTGTGGAATTGGAAACCAAACTGGTTGAAGATAAAGCCAATGCCGCCAGTGTCTTTTACAACCGGATTGCTGCCAATATGCCGCTGCAGTCTGATATCACGGTGGATTATGCCCGGGGTGAAAAAACAGCCGTTTTAACCACTGAACAAACCCAATTTCCATCGCCCTATAATACCTATATCAATACCGGATTACCCTATGGACCGATTTGCTCTTTTGGCGAAACATCCCTGGAAGCGGCTTTGTACCCGGCTGAAACCAACTATTTATACTTTGTCGCTGATATGAATTCGGGAAAAATATATTTTAATGAAACCTATGAAGAACATCTTCAGGATGTGGAAAAATACATGGGGAATTAGTCAATAATGAAACAACCAGATGGCCCCGTAAAGGGGCCATTATTTTAGAAGATTGAAGGAAAAACAGTGAGTGAAATTGTACAAGATTATATTGAAGACTATCTGAGAGGATTAATTCCGGCAGATCGTCCCCAAATTGAAGAATTCCGCAAAAGAGCCATGGATGATGCGATTCCGATCATCCATAAAGAAGTGCAAAAACACATTGAACTATTGATCGCGGCTCAAAAAATTCGAACCATTCTGGAAGTTGGTACAGCCGTCGGGTTTTCGGCATCAATTTTTGCCCAAGCCATGGGTTCTTTGGGACAGGTGGATACCATTGAACGAAATTTAAATATGGTGGTTCAAGCCGACGAAAATATTACCAGTCTGGGACTGAAAAATCAGATTAATCTGATGGTCGGGGATGCTCAGGAAAAACTGGCCAAATTGGAGAAAACCTATGATATGATTTTTTTAGATGGCGCCAAAGGTCACTATATCCACTTGCTGGATGATTGTTTGCGGTGCTTAAAACCTGGTGGACTATTGATTTCTGACAATGTGCTGTTTAAAGGTATGATTGCCACCAATGAGCTGGTTATTCGCCGGAAAATAACTATCGTTAAACGGATGCGGGTGTATCTGGAAACCATCTCGAATCACCCCCAATTGATAACTAGCATCCTGCCCTTAGGAGACGGGTTGGCAATCAGCTGGAAAAAGAATATTGAAACGATTTAGTTATTATTAATAGGAAGAGAATTTAAACAAGAGTTAAAGAACGGAGAAACATATGAAAAAACCGGAACTATTAGCACCGGCAGGAAATTTTGAAAAATTGAAGTATGCCCTCCATTACGGTGCCGATGCAGTCTATTGCGCCGGCAAGAAATTTGGGCTCCGCGCTAAGGCGGACAACTTTGACAATGAAGAACTGGCAGAGGCTGTTGCGTATGTTCATGAACAGAATAAAAAAATTTATGTCACCTTGAACATGATTCCCCACAATGACGACCTGGTAGGTCTGCCCGACTATGTCAGTGAACTGCAGAGTCTCGGAATTGATGGCGTAATCGTGGCTGATCCCGGGGTTTTTTCGGTGGTTCGGGAAGTGGCGCCGGACTTAAAAATATCGGTGAGCACCCAAGCCAACAATACCAATTGGCGGAGTGTGGCATTCTGGCATGCCCAGGGCGCCAGACGGATTGTCCTGGCCCGGGAGCTGGGCCTTCGTGAAATCCGGGAAATCCGGGAACAGGTGGCGCCGGAAATGGAAATTGAAATATTTGTACACGGTGCGATGTGTATCTCCTATTCGGGACGTTGTCTGCTCAGTCATTACATGACTGGTCGAAATTCCAATCAGGGCGACTGTGCCCATCCCTGTCGGTGGAAGTATCACTTGATTGAAGAAACCCGGCCCGATGAAGCGTTTTCGATTGAAGAGGATGCCAGCGGTTCGTTTATTTTCAACTCCAAGGATTTATGTCTGATTGATGAAATTCCCGATCTGATGAAAGCCGGGGTCGATAGCTTTAAAATCGAAGGACGGATGAAAAGTCTTTATTATGTGGCGACGGTGGTGTCAGCCTATCGTAAGGCCATCGATTATTGTCTTGATCACCCCGGCGTAACTGAGCTTGATGCGAGCTATTATGAGGAGCTTACCAAGGTCAGTCACCGTAATTACACAAAGGGGTTTTATAGTGGCAAAACGACAGCGGCTGACCAGAATTACGGAACCGGCAGTTATACCCGGGCTTATGATTTTGTCGGTCTGGTGCTGGAATATAATGAGCGCACCGGCATGGCCCTGATTGAACAGCGCAACAAGGTGTCAATTGGTGATACGGTTGAGATTATGATTCCCGGAAAAGGTTTTATCAGCCAAACGATTACGATGATGACGGATGTCGAGGGTGCAGCCATTGAGTCGACGCCCCACCCTAAAATGCGTTATTATCTACAGATGTGCGCACCAGTTAAACCGATGGATATACTACGAAAACAGGACAAAGTTTGATAGAAAAATAACGAAAAAACAGCGTCTCGTTTACATAAAAAATCACGTAAAATTATTATAAAAAGCCATTGACACATCAATTTCAAAGTGCTATACTTCAGGAAGTTTCATAAGTATACTAGGTTAACATCAATAACCAGTTAGTATACTATTGTTTAGACTCGGACGTATCAAAGGTGATAACAAGGTGAGCCTATTTTGTTGTCGCCTTTTTTTTGCGCAAATTTTTTTGATGAATCAAAAGGAGAAAGAAATGTATAACTTTGATCAGTTGCTCATCCTGTTCAGCGCCCTGCTTTTATTAGTGGTTGTGTTTAGTTTTATTAATGAAAAAACAATAAAACTACCTTATGAAATCGGACTGGTTGTTTTTGGATTTATCTTTGTTGTGCTTTATATTATTGGCCGAAACCTGAATCTGGTTCATATCCCGATTGAGTTTTTAAATCTCTACCGGGAGTTTGACTTTACGGATTTCTTATTTAAAGGCGTTCTCTGCTTTATGCTCTTTAGTGGGGCTTCACGAATCGAATTTGGTGATTTCAAGGCAGATAAATTTTTAATTGGCAGTATGGCGGTAATTGGAACCCTGGTATCAACCGTTGTGTATGGACTACTGTTCTTTGGTTTGGGCTATCTGATTCATGTCAACATTACCTTTCTGGAAGCCTGTATTCTGGGAGCGATTGTGGCGCCAACCGATCCGATTTCGGCGATGAGTATTCTGGCCAAGGCGGGTTTACCCAAACGCATTGGCCTGATCATTGAAGGTGAAGCCTTGTTCAATGACGGGGTGGCCGTAGCGATTTTTGCAACCCTGCTGACGGCTTTAAAACTTTCGAGCAACAGTGTCTCCGTGATGAGTTTTACCTGGGGTCTGGCTACCGAAATTTTGGGGGCCGTAGCAGTCGGTTTTATCATCTCTTTTCTGTTGTTTGAAGTGTTTAAGCAGTCAAATGATAACTTTATCAAAATCTTTACCAGTATTTTAACGGTAATGCTGTCTTACCTGGTTTGTGAATACTTTTCGTTCTCGGGTCCCATCGCCGCCGTGATCTGTGGCCTTTACTATGCCACTGCCATTGCCGGACTGCAGCGAAATAATCATATCTGTATGACCGAGGAATTACGAGATTTATTCTATTCCTTCTGGTCAGTGGTCGATAATCTGCTAAACGGGATCTTATTTTTGCTAGTCGGGGTATTATTACTTAACATCAAAAACATCAATACCCTGTCAGTGGGGATGATCTTCACCATTGCCATTGGATCGATTCTTTTCAATACCATCGCCAGACTGGCGGGAGTCTATGCATCAATGATCTTTAATAAAAATCCGCCAAAGAGCAAGGGCATGCCAAACCATAGATTTATTGCCTTTATGACCTGGGCCGGATTAAAAGGCGGCTTGTGTCTAGCCTTGATTATGGGCACCAGTATCTCGCTGGCAACCCCAACCTATAACCTGTTTTTGGTCGCGACCTATGCCATTGTGCTGTTTACCACTGTGGTGCAGGGGTTATCCGTGGGTAAGGGCTATATTTGGCTCAGTGGCAATGGCAGTAAAGTCAAACCACAGAAGAAAAACGTCAAAGTTGCCGGCAGTGCGGTAAAATAAATTATCCAATGATAATTTGACTGGTGCAGCACGGTATTCCCGATTGGAGAGACAACCGCTACTTGTGAATAAGAGCAGAGCCGGTTATAATAAACAGAGAGCTTATCTTATTCGCAAAGTGGAGGAATCATGAGAATATATATTGCTGCATCATGGAAGCATCAGCATGCGGTTGAAATGCTGACTGATTTATTGGAAAGCCGGGGCCACACAATCCTGTCCTGGATCCGGGAAGGACGGCCGGAAGAAGCCTTTCTTTCGCAAAAAGAGCTGACGCATTTTATTGAGTCAGCTGAAGGAACACGGGTTTTTGATTTTTGTATCTCATCGGTTACCAGTGCCGACCTGATTATCTACGTCGGGCCATCCGGCTGTGATGCCTGGGCTGAAATCGGTGCGGCTTACGGCTCCAAAATTCCAATCTTTGGGCTGCTGGCCAAAGCTGAACAGGTGGGGCTGATGCGCCATATGATTAAAAACTGGTACAGCTCGATTTCGGAGTTGATGACCGCTGTGGATGCCATCAACTAATAAATAGACATTTTTACTATTGAAAGTGTTGACAGTACCAACGAACAAAAAATTGTTCGTTGGTACTGTTTTTTATTGCTTACAGTTTATAAATTCGCATTCATATTATTAGCACGGCTGGACAGTTGTTTTATTTTCCGGTAAAATGAGTTTATTGTCTAGAAAAGAGGTGCCAAAATGTTTAGAATCGGGATATGTGATGATAAAAAAGCCATCTGTTCTCAATTAGAAGGGATTATTTTAGAAAACCAAGGTATTTTTGTCGAGGAAATCGAAATTGATGTGTTTTATTCTGGTGAAAGACTGGCTGAGTTTATAAAACATGAACATGATTTTGATCTGGTCTTTCTGGACATTGAAATGGAAGGTCTAAATGGTCTTGAGCTGGGTCGGAAAATCCGCGAGGAGATGGATAATCAAACGATGCAGATTGTCTATGTGTCTGGGAAAGAAAATTATTATAAAGATCTTTTTGAAGTACGCCCGATGCATTTTCTTTCAAAACCCATTAATGCAGCAATGCTGATAAAAGACATTAATCTGGCAATGAAATTAAATGGCTGCCTGGGGGGCGTTTTCTGCTATCGAAAGGCAGCCGTGACATATAAGATTCCCATCAAAAATATACTCTATTTTCAAAGTGTGAATCGGAGATTAAGATCACCACGATAACGGGAGAAGATATGTTTTACGGCAAGCTAGGGGATATCTACCCCCAGCTAGAAGGTGATCAATTCATGAAGATTCACAAATCTTATCTGGTTAATTATGAACATGTCGTCACCTTTAAATATAATGAGGTCAGGATGTCAAATTCGGACTGTCTGCCAATTAGTCAGTTAAAGCGAAAAGAAATCAGAGCTTTGCAGCTGCGTTATGAGATCGAAAGGTTGGGGTAATGATACCGCTTTAAATTTGAATAAGAATCTTAGAACACTACAAAAAAATACATCAATTTCAACATAATCTCGCACAAATGAAAATGTGTG
The DNA here is from genome assembly GCF_002435675.1 of Acetobacterium sp. UBA5834. Classification (NCBI taxonomy): domain Bacteria; kingdom Bacillati; phylum Bacillota; class Clostridia; order Eubacteriales; family Eubacteriaceae; genus Acetobacterium; species Acetobacterium sp. UBA5834. Next base: position 53,218 of record NZ_DJGY01000068.1, read on the forward strand.
GTAGATTTAGGCCAGTAAAAGACATAAAAGGAGCCAGCATCATGAGATTTCTATTTGAAAAAATTCCGGAAAACAACGACTTTGATCCTGAGAATGAGGGTTATCATGCCATTGATGAGCCGAGTTTTTTAAAACGTTGTTTGATGTCAATTCCAGTTATTCTCATTTCCATGTTTATTATTGGGCTGATGTTAAAGATCCGGCTGGGAGCGGATTATCATTTGAGTATGATTGATAGTTTTCAAGATTTTGTGATTTTATTAGCCTTAGTGCCCATTCATGAAATGCTACATGTGATAGTTTTTCCAGATAAAATTTCATCAAGGGATATTTTTATTGGAACGTATAGAGGTGCTATTTACGCAACATATTTATGGGATATAAAAAAAGAAAGATTTTTATTGGGGTTTAATATTGCCGATCATTGTTTAACGGTTATACCCGTTCTTTTTTTAATGATCTCAAATATAAATTACCCACTTTTATCAAAAATTGCGATTATGAATATGGTTTTATCGAGTCTGGATGTCCTGTCATTTTATGGGATTTTGACCAAAATTCCGGCGAATGCAAAAATTCAAAATAAAGACTCGCGGTCATACTGGAGATTTTAATAGCGGAGGTGCTTGAAAATGAAAAAACAATATTATCTTGATTTAGGACTACTAATCATAATCCTGGGATTATCGGTTTACTTATTGTTTCAGGTTGATAACCCTATTGACACCATAATTTTGATTGGCTTTGCCGTCATCTTCTTCTATATCAATCTGAGATTTAGAATTATCTTTAAATATCCCTATGAGGGTAAGTTAAGTATTGGCAATTATTCCGGCTATTTTCAAATTCTGTTGGGAAAGCTGTTGTACATTATTGGTCTATTAAGTCTTACAAATGCGGATTTTGATAAGCCGCATCATTTAATTATCTACGGTTTTATTCCTATTATCTGGTATCTATCGATCTTCCACAATACGGCTTATATCTGTAACAATTATTTAATCTACAATTTTTCAAGGGTTATTGATATCAAGGATATTGACCGGTACGAGATGAAGAAAAAAACGTTGGATACATACTCTCTAGTTGTCCATTTGAAAAACAAAGAAGTGCTTAAACTGGGCCTGAATGATTTTAATTATCACAAATTAAAATTGCTGATTGAGTAATAAGAACTGCACCATACAGAATTATAAAAGGGGAGAAAAGTCTGCCCAGCCCTGGTTGCGGCAGTAGCAGACGGTGTTGTTCAGACAAGGAGAATGATGATATGAAGGAAAAAATGATAAACGTTGCTTTAATGATCGGGTATCTGCTATTTTTTATACTGATGGATACTTGGGTCATATCCATTCAGAACAGCTTTAATACGATGGAATCGCTGAGTTATGGTTTTTATTCAAGTCGTTTTTGGGGGATGATGCTGATTGGATTTTTTAAATGGTTTATGCTTGGCTTTCTACTGCATTTTATGTGTAAGAGTGGAAAGCTGCGACTTAAAGTTGATCTATTCTATGTTGTGATTGCGCTTATAGGTGCAGCGATATATTTTATGATACATCTAGGTATCCTTGTGCCAATGCCAGCGATTATTTATAGTGAAAAATCTATGACCCAATTAATATGCCTGATTCCGATTTTATCTGGATTCTTTATGTTTGAGAGTTTGTTTTCAGGTAGGTCGTCTACAAACACCGACCAATAAATTATAATAATGGATAGCTGAAAAATAGTGAAGCGTTTTTATAGAAAGGAAGCCCTTGTTTTGCGAATTTTAGAAAAGATTTATCCGTATCTGGTTATACCATCAGTGATAATCTATATAGGTATTATTGAAAAGGTGAAATTTGTAGTAAAGAATAGTCCGATCGATTCAAACTTTAATTCAACCTTGCCATTTTTTTTCAGTGATGGTTTTTTCTTTATGGCTATTACGCTACCTCTGATTAGCATGATGTTTGGAATGTTGTTAGAATTATTGACCAGAAAACCAGCAACACTTAAAATTAAAATAAACGGACCGTTTCTGATTATTGCATTTATTGTTGGCTTTTTATATTATATGCCTTACACACCGGCAGCTATTCTTTTCTCATATATGAATTTCAACTCGGCTTTGATTACAAATGCGCCAGCTTTCTATCTCATCCCGACCCTGGCTGGATTTTATTTGACAAGAGGCTTATTTGCTTCAAAAGAGAGTGCAATGACAAACTTTGATTAATGATTATACGCTTTAGCAGAACAATGGTGATAGAAGCACAATAACCTCTCGCTCCGGCATTGGCCGGAGCTTTTTTTAGTCTATACAAAAAAAAGCGGCTGTGGGATAATAAACAAAACGGATACGAGTGAGGACACCCAAATGAGAATATTACATACCGCCGATTGGCATTTAGGCAAAAATATTGAAGGTCATAGCCGGATGGATGAGCAGGCCTGCTTTCTGGCGGACTTTGTTAAAATCGTCAAAGACGAAAAAATAGATCTGCTGATCATCGCCGGGGATGTTTATGACAGCTATAATCCGCCAGCCCGGGCCGAGGAATTGTTTTATGAGACCTTAAAGCAATTGTCCGACGGTGGCAAACGGCTGATTCTGGTGATCGCCGGTAATCACGATAATCCCCAGCGGCTTGAAGCGCCGGGACCGTTGGCCCGGGATCATGGTATTCTGATGGCCGGAGTACCCAAAACGATCATCCCCACCGGGGCTTACGGCCAGCATCAGGTGGTGGCAGCGGGAGAAGGTTATGTGGAACTGGAGATCAACAGCGAGCGGGCCGTGATTCTGCTCTTGCCCTATCCCAGTGAAAAACGGCTCAATGAGGTTTTATATGATCTGACCACCGCCGAAGACGAAAATCAAAAGTCCTACAGTGATCGGATTCACAGCTATTTTTCGCAACTGGAGTGCCATTTCAGAGACGATACCATCAATCTGGTGACCACTCACATCTTTGCCATGGGCAGCGAGGAAGCCGGTTCAGAGCGAACCATTCAGCTGGGCGGCACCTATATTGTCGATGGCCAGTGCTTTCCCGAAAAAGCCCATTATATCGCATTGGGACACATTCATAAACCACAGGTAATTCCCGGTACCAATGGCCGGGGCCGCTATGCCGGGTCACCGATTCATTTTAACCGCCGGGAAATTGCCTACGGGAAAAAATGCATAATCGCTGAAATTGTTGTTAGCAATGGCGTTACAGTCAAAAATGAAATCAGTGAAATAGATCTGAAAGTATACAAGCCCATCGAAGTCTGGAAATGTGACAATGTCGATGATGCCATCGCCCGATGCGCGGCCAATGCGGATCGATCCTGCTGGGTTTATCTGGAAATTGAGACGGATCATTATATCCGGGAAGATGAAATCAAAAAAATGAAGGCCCATAAGAATGATATTCTGGAAGTAATCCCCCGGCTGACCACTTTAGAAACTGAGGCTAGCCTGGAAGCCTTGACAGAGAAATCCTTTGGCGATGTCTTTAAAGAATTTTACCGCCGGGAACGGGGCACCGAAGCCGATGATGAGGTGCTGGAACTGCTGCTGTCGCTGGTTGTTGAGGAGGATAAACAATGAGACCGATAAGGCTAAAAATTAAAGGCATTAACAGTTTTCAGGACGAACAGCAAATTGATTTTGAAACCCTGACCGAGGCGGGTATTTTTGGCATTTTTGGCCCTACCGGTAGCGGTAAATCGACGATTCTCGATGGCATTACCCTGGCGCTTTATGGCAAGCTGTCCCGCAACAGCTCCAATTACATCAATGTCAACGACGACAAGGCCAGTGTCGTCTATGAGTTTGTCATCGACGGTGCGGAGGAAAAAACCTATCAGGTCAGTCGGGAGTTTAAGCGCAATAAAAACGAAGGCATCAATCAGGGAAAATGCCAGTTATTGGAATTAAGACCGCAAGGGCCGCTGGTGTTGGCGGATAAAACCACCGAGGTGACCAATGCCTGCGAGGAAATCATTGGCCTGGGTCTGACCGATTTTACCCGAACCGTGGTGCTGCCCCAGGGTAAATTCAGCGATTTTCTGAAGCTGGAGGGCAAGCCCCGCCGGGATATGCTGGAGCGGCTGTTTAATTTGTCCAAATATGGGGATGATCTTGCCAATCGGCTCAAGTCCGAGCGGATCAGGGAAGTGGAAAAGCAAAACCAAATCCTCGGCAGCATGAATACCTATGAGGGTGTTACTCCGGAAGCGCTGGCCGAAAAAAAGCACAGTTATGAAGAAAATCAGCGCCAGCTTCAAACAAACCGGGAAAAGTTTAATACGCTCGATATCCAGTTGTTAGAAGCAAAAAAATTAATGGCCTTGCTGGCAGAGCAAAAAGATACCAAAGCAGCACTTACGGACCTGGAAGCGAGAAGTGCTGAAATAAAAAGCAAGGAACAGCAACTGCGGCTGGGAAAAAAGGCATTAGAGGTGCGTCCCTTTCTGGAAGCCTTTGAAACGCTAAAAACCCAGGTTGAAAGGGGTCGGCGCAGCTTGGCTGACAGCGAAGAAAAGCTGTCCCAATTGTTTGATGAAAAAGAGACATGTGAAAAAAGCTTTAATCAAACCGATACCTATAAAACCGAAAACCTCTTCAAATTTCAGAGCAAGCTGGAAAAGGTGGATGATGCCATTGGCTGGAAACAAGCTCAGCTGGCCCTGGATAAAGAAATTCGTGAGATGAATAAAAAAATGGATGAGGCGAATCATCAAAAAATCAACCTGGAAAATGACAAGACCAGGTTGCAGGAAGAACTGGAAAAAGAAAAAAAACAACTGATTGCCCAGCGACGGGAAGAAAAACAATGTCGGATCGAACCGGACTATCGCCAAAAAATCACCCGGGGGATGGCCGTTACCGAAGAAATAATCCGATTAAAAAATGAAATAGCGGACGATCAAATACGCCTTAATAAAAACCAGACTGAGATCAATACATTGCTTGAAAGCGAGAAGAACCTGGAAGCGCAGAAGCAGGTAAAAGAAGCCGAGCAAGCAGTTGTTGAGCAGGAGCTTATTGCTCTCGAAAAGGCCCGGCCAGCGAGCTGGGATAGTATCGGAAAGGAAAAGGAAGCGGCGCTTCACTGCCAGAATCTTTTTCTTAAACAACAACAGGCAAATGCAAGTATGATTGCGTTGGAAAGTCAGATCGATGCCCTGATTCAGACCATTGGGACAAAAAAGGCGGCGGAAAAGCTTTTAAAAGAAAAGATGGCAGCAGTGGAAGAAGAACTGATCCAGCTGGAAAACAAGAATTTCGGCCTTAAACTAAGAGAATTGTTAAAGGATGGAAAACCCTGCCCGGTTTGCGGCGCAACAAAACATCCTTTCGCCGAGGATCGGGATGAATCGGATGACGCCATTCGCAAGGCGGTGATAAAAAAAGCCCACCAGCAACAGGAGCAGGAATTAAGCGAACTGACTGCTGAAATTGCCCAGCTAACCGGCAGTTTCACCACCTTGGTTGAAAATCAGAAGCAGCTAAAAACTGAAATTGCCAGTCTTGGTGAAGCGATACCCGAAGGACAGCCGGAATTGCTGGTGGCTGCCAATACGAAGCGGAGTCAGGAACTGGAAGTTTGGGAAGAACGTTTAAAAAAGCTGGAAGCCCGAAATCAGGAGGCCAAAAACCAGTTACTGAAGCTGGAAGGGGATCTTAAAGAAAAAAACGCAAGTCGGGAAGCGCTACTGCTTCAGACCCGGGAATTGGAAGTGCTTAAAAGCAAAAAAGAAACAGCTTGTGCAGAGCTGGAGACAGAAGGGGCGGAATTAAGAAAGCAGCTCAAGGTTAATAAAGCTTATGATTTTTACGCCGCCAATGAAACCATAAAAAAGCTCGATCAGCGTCGCAGCGAATTGATGGATCATCTTGAAAAACTGGAAACGGCCGTTAATGACCAACAGCAACAGCTGGAAAAACAGAGTGAAGTCATTCATGGGGTCAACCGACAGGTTCAGGAATTTTTGCTGCTGATCGGCCAAAAGGCTCAGCAGTTTAAGGAAAAGAAAAGTGCCATTGAGGAAAAACTGGGAAAAGACTACCCATTGCCTGAGCTGGATGAACTGAAAAATAAGTTTCAAGGTAATATAAAATGGATCGAAAACGCCTGGAATACGGCCAGAACAAAGCTGGATGCGGCGCGGGAAGCCTACGAGAAAACACAGGAAATGGTAACCATTCAAAAAGCAAATCTGACAACGCTGGAAAGCCAATACGATATCACCGCGGCAGGGTTAAAAAAACAACTGATGGCGCATGGCTTTCTTGATTTGATCGCCGCTTTAAACGCCTGTATCCCGGATCAAACCATTAAAAATCTGGAAATGGAAATAGAGGGTTATCGTCAGAGTCACACCAAATTAGCGGGCAGGCTGGAAGATCTGAACCAGAAAATTAATGGCTGGGAAATGACCGATGTCGCCTATGCTGAGATTTGCTCGGTTCATCAGCGCCTGGAAGCAGATATCGAAACACAGAAAGTTCTGGATATCCGCTTAAAAACCAGTGTTGATGAGCTGGAAAAGCGACTGGCTGAATTGGCGAACTATTTAGAGCAAAAGGAACAGGTGGATCACCGGCTGGGTCTGATAGCTGATCTGGAAAAATTGTTTTCGGGCAAGCGATTTGTCGAATTTGTGGCCGTTTCCCGACTTAAGTACATCTCCATTGCGGCATCCAAACGGCTCACTGAGATCAGCAACGGTAATTACGGACTGGAAGCTGACGATGAGGGGAAATTCATTATCCGGGACTACAAAAATGGCGGCGCGGCCCGGGACGCCTCAACCCTGTCCGGTGGGGAAACCTTTCTGGCCTCATTAGCATTGGCGCTGGCGCTGTCCGCCGAAATCCAGTTAAAAGGACGGGCCCCGCTGGAATTTTTCTTTCTCGATGAGGGTTTTGGTTCGCTACATGAAGATGCCCTGGAGGTGGTGATGAATTCCATCGAAATGCTGCATAACGATCGCCTGAAGGTGGGGATCATCAGCCATGTGGAATCGATCAAGAACCGGATGCCGGTTAAATTGCTGATTACCCCCGGCGAAGCCGGAGTTGGTGGCAGCAAGGTGCGAATTGAAAAATAAATGGATTAAAATATAAAAGGACAACAATGACAAGGGATTATACAATCAAGTATTCAAAACGAAAAACGATGGGACTCTATATCACTAAGAACGCTGAAATTGAGGTGCGGGTTCCCAATGGAACCCCGCAGAAGGTCGTAGCGGATTTTGTAGCCCAGCACCAACATTGGATTGACACCCACCACGGGGCGGTGGCCCAACAGGTGACAGAGCGGGAGAATTTTGCATTGCGGTTTGGGGCCAAGCTCCTATTCCTGGGCCACGAATTTCCTCTGGAGCCAGTCGAAAAACCAGCTTTCGGTTTTGATGGCCAGCACTTTTATGCTTATGCCCAGATGTCGGCCGAGGAATTAAGAACCAGTCTGGTGGGTGTCTACCGAACGCTGGCAAAAAAGGTGCTCGGCGATATGGTAAAAGATCTGGCCAAACATATGGGATTAGAGCCCAAGGCTGTCAAAATAAACGGTGCCCGCACTCGTTGGGGTTCCTGCTCCAGAGCCGGTAATCTCAATTTTTCCTGGTATCTGGTGATGGCCGAAGAGGCCACCATTCGCTATGTGGTCGTCCACGAGCTGGCCCATCTGATTGAAATGAATCATTCCCCCAACTTCTGGCGAATCGTTGAGCAGGTACTCCCCAATTACAAATCGGAACGGGAAAAGCTGAAACTCCTCCAGAAAAAACTAAGCGTTCAGTGCTGGGAATAAGCGAGATCATCTCGCTTATTTTTTTTGATTAAAAACTTGACAGGTAAGGGAAAAGAGTTTATAGTGTATATATAGTATATATACACTAAGACAAGCGAAATGAGGTGGTAAGTTGAATATTGTCATTAGCAATTCCAGTGACAAACCGATTTATGAACAGATTGCCCAGCAAATCAAGAAGATGATTATCAGCGGTGAACTGAGTCCCGGTGAAGCGCTGCCAAGCATGCGCTTTCTGGCCAAGGAGCTGCGCATCAGTGTGATTACCACCAAGCGGGCCTACTCGGATCTGGAACGGGATGGCTTTATTGAAACCGTCACCGGTAAAGGCAGTTTTGTGGCCAACCAGAACTTATCATTTATCCGGGAAGAGCAACTGCGGCTGGCCGAGGAGTTTTTGCAGAAAGCGGTGGATATTGCCAGAAGCAGCGATATTTCCTGGGCCGAACTCAGTGAATTGTTAGAACTATTGTATAAGGGAGAATAACATGACGAATGCCATTGAAATTAAAAATTTAAACAAAAACTATCAGGATTTTCAACTCAAAGATGTCAGTTTTAAGGTGCCCAGAGGCAGTATTGTCGGCTTTATCGGTGAGAATGGCGCTGGTAAAACCACGACCATTAAAGCAATCCTGAATCTGATCAAACGGGATGGGGGAACCATTGAGATGCTGGGCATGGATAACCTAAAAGATGAGAAAAAAATAAAAGCGTCAGTCGGGGTTGTGATGGATGGTTGCAACTTCCACGATAATTTAAAAACGGGTGATATCTCAAAGATGCTGGCCAGCATCTATAAAAACTGGAATCAGAAATTGTATCAGCAGTATCTGAAAAAATTCAAGCTGCCGGAAAATAAGATCATCAAAGAATTTTCCCGGGGGATGAAAATGAAGCTGCAGATTGCGGTGGCGCTATCCCACGAACCGGAGCTGCTGATTTTAGACGAAGCCACCAGCGGGCTGGATCCGATTGTCCGGGAGGAAATCCTCGATGTCTTTATGGAGTTTATCCAGGATGAAGAACATGCCATTTTGATATCGTCCCATATTACCAGTGATCTCGATAAGATTGCGGACTATATTGTCTTTATTCACCAGGGCGAAATTCTGCTTGACGAAGAAAAAGAGACCCTGCTTTCCCAAA
>NZ_DJGY01000042.1:0-7099 GCF_002435675.1 Acetobacterium sp. UBA5834
CAAAAAGTACTTGCAAAAAACATGGAGGAAAAGAACATTGGTCGATGCGTTAAAATGAGCCCGGGTTTAGTCATTAAGTTGATTGTATCACCTGAAATAGCAGTTACGAGAAAGCCAGACCATAGTATCCTGGAATTAGAAAGAAAAGCAGACATTATTCATACACTGAGTTTTAGAGATGCTGTAATTTATAACGTTGATGCCAGTCAGCAGTACGATATAGAATTAAAAGCGATAAAGAAATTGATATGGAACTATCTATTTCAATGTTCGAAAACGAATGGATAAAATTTGGACGGATATTCTGATACGTGATGAATCTGAGATAAGGGCGGTTAGGGCTGATGAAAGTATCAAACAAAGATAAGGCATTTTTAGGTGTTTACTGGATGACAATTATGGGATTGGCCAGTGTTGTGATCCGGTTGTTAATCACGATGAGTTTGTCCAGATTATTGCTACCCCAAGAGTTTGGCCAAGTTGCAACGATTCAGATCATCATCAGCTTTGCTGAAATATTCTGGATGATGGGTGTGGGAAGTGCCATCGTTCAAAAAAAACAACTATCAGACGATTATATTGCAACCGGAAATACCTTAAACTTAATACTGGGGCTCATTATTTATTTGACCATCTTTATTTTTGCATCCGCAATTGCCAGCCTGGTTGGATCAGATGATATCACGATGTTGCGGGTTCTTTCGATCGTATTCGTAATTCATAGTATCTCAGGCGTTTCTGAAGCATTACTTCAAAAAGAAATGCGCTTTAAAACCATCAGCATTATAAATACGGTGGCGGCGATTATCAATGGGGCTGTGGCAATCATACTTGCTCTGAATGGCTTTGGTGCGTGGTCGCTCGTATTTGCTCAAATTATCAGTGTTCTGTTTCAAACCGTCATGTCAATTATCAAAAAGCCGATTAAATTCAGGTTGATAATTGAAAAAGAATCAGCAAAAGAACTAATTAATTTTGGTACCGGATATGCACTCTCGAAGCTATTTAATAATATTGCCAATCAGGGAGATTATTTTGTTGTAAGTCAAACACTTGGAAGTGCAGCTTTAGGATATTATAATCGAGCTTATCAATTGTTATTGGTACCCACAAACTTGATTGCCACAGTGATGGAACGGGTTTTGTTTCCTCTTTTGGCCATGTATCAGGATGAGCATGAAAAAATTCGCTATGTTGTCATGAATTTAACAGCGTTGATCGCTATTTTGGCTTTTCCAATTACGATTGTGTCGCTGACAATGGGTGCAGACTTAGTTCAAGTGGTCTTGGGCCCGAAATGGGAAGAAACCATCCTTCCCTTCAAAATATTAATTGTCAGCTTATTTTTTAGAATGGCATATAAAATTGGTGATGCGCTGGTACGTTCGTTGGGAGCGGTCTATAAACGACTATGGGTACAAATTGCATACGCAACACTGGTCATTGGGGGGGCATATATTGGTAAAGAATGGGGGATCGTCGGAGTTGCAGTGACAACAACAATTGCGATTATTATCAACTATTTTATCATGACGTTTCTGATTGGACATTTAGTTGAACTTAAAATACGAGAGTTATTGGGGTATTTAACGCCAATTATTCTTGTCAGTATTGTCATTGGGGGCGTCAGTTATCTGATTAGCACTCCCGTAGCAACCTTACCATATGCGCTGATCAGACTGATTGTCATGACCTTTGCAGTGGGTTTTATGTATCTTTTGGCTTTTAAATTTGTTATTATTAAATATATGCCCGAAGATTTCAGGGGGTTTATTGAAATTGTAAAAGATCAGACGACGAGAAAACTTGTACCGAAGAAAAAAATCATTAAATAACTTAACCTGGAAGAAGGATTATGGACGATAAGCAAATTAAATCTAAGGTGATTTCATCTTTGTTTTGGAAATTTATGGAGCGACTGGGAACGCAGGGAATACAGTTCGTTGTCCAAATTGTATTGGCGCGTCTCATATTGCCAGAAGAATATGGGACGATCGCATTAATTGCGATATTCATTTCGTTTGCCAATGTATTTGTACAATATGGCTTTAATACCGCACTTATCCAGAAGCAGGATGCAAATGAAACTGATTTTTCATCCGTGTTTTTTTTAAGTTTAGTGGTTGCCGGGGTATGTTATGTAATCCTGTTTATTTCGGCACCGCTGATTGCCGAGTTTTTTGAGAACCCAATGCTTATACCACTGCTGCGAGTCTTGTCGACCACCTTGTTTTTAGGTGGTTTGAATTCGATTCAAAATGCTGTTGTTGCCAGAAATTTGGAATTTAAAAAATTGTTTTACAGTAGTTTAGGAGCTGTTGTTGGTTCAGGAATAATCGGCATCGTGATGGCTTATAATGGGTTTGGTGCCTGGGCATTGGTAGCCCAGCAACTTACGAATCAATTGATGGTGGCGGGGATTCTTTGGTTTACAGTAAAATGGCGACCGGGGTTTTTATTTTCTCTGGAAAGCTTGAAAGGCCTTTTTTCATTTGGATGGAAATTATTAGTTTCCGCACTTATTAATATGCTTTATAATAATGTTCAAAGCTTGTTCATCGCAAAAATCTATAATCCGGCGATGCTGGGTTATTTTAATCGGGGTCAGCAATTTCCATCGTTGATTGTCTCAAATATAAATGGATCAATCCAATCGGTCATGTTTCCTGCCCTGGCCCTTAAACAGGATAATCGACAGCGAGTCAAGGAAATGGTCAGAAGAGCGATTGTGACCAGTGCCTTTTTTATCTTTCCGATGATGGTTGGATTGGCAGTGATTGCCGAACCACTGGTCACAATTCTCTTGACTGATAAATGGTTACCCTGTGTCCCATTCTTGCAGATTTCCTGTGCAGCATTTGCTTTGTTACCAATTCACACTGCTAATCTCCAGGCAATCAATGCCTTGGGCCGAAGTGATATATTTTTAAAACTGGAGATTATTAAAAATGTTGTCAGCTTAGCGATTTTAGGAGTCTCACTCGCATATGGTATCTATGCGATTGCTGCCGGGATGTTTTTTAGCAGCGTCGCCTCATCGTTTATCAATGCCTATCCCAATAAGAAGCTATTGGATTACAGTTATGTGCAACAATTGAAGGATGTTATGCCATCGCTGTTATTATCTTTGGCAATGGGTGGGATTATCTATTGTTTTTTATGGCTTAATATGAGTCCTTTAATAACCCTGACACTACAGGTAGGTGTCGGAATCTGTATTTATTTTGGAATAGCAAAATTACTTAAATTTGAATGTCTGACATATCTAATGGTCACCGCAAAGGAGATGTTGGACAATCGAAGGAAGCGTGAATAAGATGATCATTGGAATAATGCAACCCTATTTTTTTCCCTACCTGGGATATTTTAGTTTGTTAAAGCAGGTTGATCGGTTTATTTTGTTTGATACGGTTAAGTTTATTCGGCATGGGTGGATTGAAAGAAACCGAATTTTAAAACCGTGCGAAGGAGTCCAATATATTTGCGTACCGCTGGTAAAAGCTTCACACCTTGCAAAAATAAAAGATGTGTCAATCAGAAATAACGAAGACTGGCGAAATCATATCCTTTGCCAATTGAATCACTATAAAAAAAAAGCCCCCTTCTACAAGGAGACCATGGCGGTGGTCGAAAGAGCTTTGGCGATTAATACGGAAAGTATTACTTATTTAAATCATAATACAATGAACTGTGTTTGTGATTATCTGGGGATCAAAAAAAATATAGAGATTTTTTCACAAATGAACCTGGAAATTGAGCCAGCCAATGAACCGGATGAGTGGGCCCTTAATATCTGCAAAAAATTTGGAAATGTGGAGGAATACTGGAATCCGATTGGAGGGCTTTCATTTTTTAATCCTGAAAAATACGAAAAGTCTGGGATAAAAATACATTTTCACTCGGTGAAGATAAAGCGCTATCCCCAACGCCGTCCGGTATTTGAAGAAAAACTTTCAATCATTGATGTGATGATGTTTAATTCACCAACAGAGATAAACAGAATGCTGGATGACTATTCGTTATTTTAGCTGAGAAATCTGAACCGGGTTTTGGCAATGGAGATCCCTTTGATGAGTGATTATCAACAACACATTTTTAATGAGTGCAAAATGAATGCAAGTCACGCAGGCGCAGAATTACATGATAATTCTTATCAAATTCTCCCAAATTTCCCGGAAAGTAAAAACGAGTCAAAGAAAAAAAAGCGAGGAATCAAAATGGATGTTTCAATCATGCAACCTTATTTATTTCCTTATATTGGATATTTTCAAATGATTAATTGTTCAGATTATTTTGTGATTGCAGATGATGTGCAGTTTATCAGGAAAGGCTGGATCAACAGAAACCGGATTTTATTAAATGGCGAACCTTTACTGATCACATTACCATTAAATCGAGACAGTTCTTTCCTCGACATCAATAAACGGAGCTTTGTAATGCAATCTGACCCAAGGGGAAGGCGTGCATTCCTGAATAAAATTGTGAATTCATACCGGAAAGCCCCGGAATTCAAATTGATTTATCCTTTAATTGAAGTGATTGTGAATTTTAGCAATAATAACGTTGCAGAGTTCCTGACGAATAGTATAAAAGAAATTTGTGTATTTCTGGACATTGAAACAGAAATATTAATTGAATCCTCCTTTTTATTATCACCGGAACTAGATTATCAGGATTCAGTTATTTATGTGTGCAAAGAATTGAAGGCAAAACGTTACATAAATTCGATCGGTGGAATGGATTTATATTCAAAACGAAAATTTGCAGAAAATGGTATTGAACTTAAATTTATTAAAACGAGGGAGACATTAGAATACCGACAATTTTATTATCAGTTTGTGCCAAACTTATCGATCATTGATGTGATGATGTTTAATCCCAGGGATCGAATTAAAGCGATGCTAACAGAATATGACCTGGTTGAAGGCCACAATTAGATCATTGCGACATTAAAAGAATTCAAGATATCGGATCGAGGTTATTTTTTACTAAGTGATTTTTGACGGCTTGGCAAAAGTCCCAGTTTTCAAAAAGCTCTTCCCAGTTATTGATAATTGCAGGAACATTGATGCTTTGGTCTAATCGCTTCAGAAACTCATCACGCTCGATTGTGACGACGCCCATGCTTTTGAGATGATCGGTTGGCCAGGTTCCGCAATCGATCATCGTACAGTTCAATTCTTCCAGTCGAATGGTCAAGGCGATCATGGCAAATTTCGAAGCGTGGTTAACTCGTGTAAACATTGAAGAGATATAAAAATATGAGCCGCATGAGAAGCCAAACAATCCGGCCACCAGATTGCCATCTTGCCAAACCTCGATGGAGTGTTTGTAACCTAAATCATGTAAAGTGCAACACGATTTTTTACGGTCAGGGGTGAGCCAGGTGTACGCTTCTCGGGATTCGGTACAGCCATTGATGACATCATCAAACGCTTTGTCCACGGTCAGGTGAAAATGGTTGTGCTTAATTAAACGCCACATGACTTTTGAAATATGAAGATGCTCAGGAAACAAAACACAACGGATCTCTGAAGTCCACCATAAAATTGGCTGATCAACAAGTGATGATGGGTAAATACCATTTTTGAAAGCAAAAATAATTCGTTCAGGGCTTAGATCGCCGCCAACCGCTAATAATTCGCCAGCAGAACCCATCCGGACGCTCTTGTTCGCAGTTGTATGTGGTGGAAAATATAATTCTTTGGTTAAAAAATATGCTTTGCCTTTATACTGGATATGTTTTATATAAAATGCCTTGAGAGTACCATTGAACAATCGTGCATCCATTTTAATCAGTTGTGATTTGAAATTTTTAAACATAATTTAGCGCCTCCCGATACAAAGTTTCGTGTAAAAAAAGACTGATTGGGTACATTTATTTATTACCCAAAAATGTGATTTATCTGCGTTAAGTTAAAAAAATAAAATGAGTTGCATCACAAACTACCGATTTCTGAAATCAAAAATATCTGACAATTAAGCCATTTTGGCAAGGATAGCAATTGATCCGAAGAGATACCATATCTTGGAACAGAATATTTCTGGCATCAACATATAGCGCATGTGACGGTTTTGAAGCTCTGGCAAAAACAAATTTTAAAAAAGTTAAACAAGGCATTGACTAGTATCCAAAAATGTGATATAGTGAGCCCAAGAAAAGCAAATATTTTAATATTCGAATATTTGCTCAGCTAAGAGATTGTATGTAAGTGCGATTCAAAAAATGGAACGTATAAAACAATACTTAACAAATCAATTTGATTTGGGGAGTTGTTTAAGGTGCCGTTTATTTTCTACGATAAAAGCAAATTTGGTGAAAGTCAGAGACGCAAAGCTAAAGGGCCTGTAAAATGGCAGCCAGCTACCGAAAGGAAGGTAACATACTCAAAAAAAGCGATTACAAAATTTTAATATTGATCGTGGAATCACTTTCCAACGATAAAGGCAAACCTGTTGAAAAATAGGGACGCAAAGCTAAAGGGCCTGTAAAATGGCAGCCAGTTACCGAAAGGGAAGTTTTTTATTTGCAATTCATCGTTATTCAACGAAAAAGGCAAACCAACTGAAAAGTTGGGACGCAAAGCTAAGGGCCTGTAAAATGGCAGCCGGCTACCGAAAGGAATACCATCATGAAAAAAATATCTGTTTTTTTAGTCACATTATTTGTGTTATTTAGTGTTATGCCAATAAATTCGGCATTTGCAGCCAGAGTCAGACCTCCTAAAAAACCTGTCACAGTTACACAACCCGTAGTGACCGAACCCGTGGTGACCGAACCCGTAGTGACCGAACCCGTAGTGACCGAACCCGTGGTGACCGAACCCGTAGTGACTGAACCCGTAGTGACTGAACCAGTTGTCACACCACCACCAACACCAGTGACTCAGGGAGTCAGTGTCAAAGATTTTGGCGCAAAAGGGGATGGCATCACCAATGATACGGCAGCGATTCAAAATGCCATTAATGATGCCAGCAGTAAAAACGTTACCTTGACAGTTCCGGCAGGAACCTATGTGGTTACCAGTCAACTGGAAGTCAAGAACAATACCAGAATCAGCGGTTATGGTGCCACTTTATATATGGCGCCACAGCCGTC
>NZ_DJGY01000005.1:0-5407 GCF_002435675.1 Acetobacterium sp. UBA5834
CATCAATGGGTGTTTCAATTTCGGCGCCATCCCGGATGACAATGGCCGTTTTAGGCGCAAGGCCCATCAGTTTTTTAATCGCTTCGGAAGTTTTTCCTTTGGATACGGCTTCCAGATATTTCCCTAACAGAATCAGGGTAATGATAACCCCGGCGGTTTCAAAATACAGATCTTCAACTGCCCCGAAATTGCCTGAACTGATCTGATAAACAGAATAGAGGCTGTAGAGAATCGCCGCCGAGGTTCCCATCGCAATCAATGAATCCATATTGGGACTGCGCTGGATGATGGCTTTGAAACCGACACTATAAAAACGGTGGCCAGCGATTATAATTGGAATCACCAGAATGATTTGCACGATGGCGTAGGTCAGTGGATATTGCATCGGCTCCAGAAAGCTGGGAATCGGCAGCCGCAGCCACCAGATCATCGCCCCCATGGCCAGATAAAGCAGCGGTATCCCGAAAGTTGCCGACACGATTAATTTAGTCTTGAGGGTTCGGATTTCTTTTTCCTTCCTCAGTTTGTCTTCATCAATGGCCGTTTTTTTCTCAATTTCCAGCGCCTGATACCCGGCTTTTTCAATGGCCTGGCGAATGGTAGAAAGTTTAATCTGCTGGGTGTCGTAGTGAACGGTGGCTTTTTCCG
Source organism: Acetobacterium sp. UBA5834 (assembly GCF_002435675.1). NCBI lineage: Bacteria > Bacillati > Bacillota > Clostridia > Eubacteriales > Eubacteriaceae > Acetobacterium > Acetobacterium sp. UBA5834. Next base: position 649 of record NZ_DJGY01000005.1, read on the forward strand.
TTGCCAGATTAACCGACGCACTGATTACTCCTTCAAGTTTTCCCAGAACCTTTTCAATTCGCGATGCACAGGCGGCACAGGTCATCCCGCCAATGGGGATGGTAACTTCACTTTTGGTGGAAACTTCCACGGTTCCGTATCCGGCTTTTTCAATGGCTTCATTGATTTTTTGCCGGGATGTCTCTGCCTCATTGTATTCAACTGACAGGTTTTCGGTGGCAAAGTTAACCGATGCACTGTTTATCCCTTGCATCTTATTGACTACTTTTTCCACCCTGGCCGCACAGGCCGCACAGGTCATTCCGGTTATTTTGACTGTTTCTTTGTTCATTAAATTCCCCTCCTCTTGCGCTTCAAAATAATATTTATCAATTGTATTAATTTACTAGTTTTTTATTGGTTAATATCGTCTACAACAGTAATCGTACTTCCTACCATTCCCATCCAACAGGAATATTGGATAGTCCCTGATTTTGTCGGTGTAAATTCAACCACATTTTCTCCGACATTCAGTTTTTGTTCCACACCGTAACTTCTGATGAGCATTTTATTATTACAGCCACTCAGGTCACCATTTTCAGCAGTAATGGTCCATTTAACTGGTATACCCGTTTGTACGACAATCGGAGCATAACCTCGCTCAAGAGTGGTCGTTACTGTTTGAACCCCATCACTCACTGTGGCTTTGGTTCCGCCATTTGATTTGGCCCCGGAACTGCTGGTACTCTGTTGTGTTGTCGTATTTTGAGTCTCACTGCTTGATTGTGAGGAATTCGAATTAACAGCAGTTCCTCCTGTGTTTCCCGAACTTCTGGTGCAACCAGAAAGTAAGACGATCCCAATCAGAGCGATCGCTAACACGCTTCCTAATAAATAAAATGATTTTTTCATTTTTTAAAACCTCCTTTTAATAATACCCTTTATTATCTTTTAATCAACAATTGTTATATTGCTTTTAATCATCCCCATCCAACAACTATAGGGGATTGTTCCTGTTTCAGTTGGGGTGAATTCGATGATATTGTCACCGGCCACTAATTTCTTTTCAATATTGTATTTAGGAATCAATACTTGATTGTTGCACCCATTTATATCACTCTCGTCTGCCTGGATGATCCATTTGACGGGTACCCCGACATGGACTGTGATTGGTTCATAACTATTCGGTGAAAGCTTCGTTGTAATTGTCTGAACCCCCTGGTCGACGGTTGCTGTATTGTTTTGCTGCGCTTCATTCGCCGCTGTAACACCACCGGTTAAGGACGGAAGTCCAATACCGGATAAACTCATACCGTTACTGAACATAAACACACCCAGTATCAGGACTAATACGGCACTGGCGGTCATCATTTTGCTGGTAAATTTTTTGCTGAGCAATGAGCTGATCGCTCCCAGTCCAAACATCAGCGGCACCGTTCCCAAACTGAATGCCAACATCGATAAGGCACCCTGTACCGGATCACCGGTGGAAAGTGCATAGAGTTGCATCGCCTGGAGTGGTCCGCAGGGCATTAAGCCATTTAAAAGTCCGACATATAAGGGACTGTTACTTTTTTTCTGTTCATTGATCTTCCTGGCGAAAATCTTGGGCATTCTGGGATTAAACTTGCGCAACCAGGGGAAAATATTAAGCATATTTAAGCCCATAATTACCATAAACACCCCTGCCATAACAGCGACAATTCCTTTTGCGGTTCCTGAAAAGCTGACGACTGATCCTAGTGCTCCGACGATCCCGCCGACAATGGTGTAAGAGATCACCCGTCCGGTGTTGTATAAAATGCCGGGTCTGAGATTTGCGGTTTTCTTTTCACTTTTGATACTTGCATTGGGAACGCATTGTGAAAGATTGATCCCTCCACACATAGCAACGCAGTGGATCGATGTGAGTAAACCGATTAACAATAGTGCGCCGTAACCCACACCCTGTTTTGCCTCCGGAAACGAGTTGAAGATATTAAAACCGCCAAAGTAATTAATAATCACGAATGCGGCAATGATGATAATGCCGGTTCCTAACACTTCATTGATTTTATTTTTCTTTTCAACGGTTTTGTTCTTTTGTTTTTCACCTGCACGTTTCACATGATAATCCATGCTTTCAATGGTCTGCACAATGGCCGACAGCTTTACACGATCTGGGTCATATGTAAAACTGACCCGTGAACGCGGATAACTTGCAGTGACATTGGTTACACCATCAAGCTTTTTAAGTTTATTCTCAATTCGATTTTCACAATTAACACAGGTCATTCCACTCACTGAAAATGTCTTTGTTATTGGTTTTTCTTCCATGGTCATTCTCCTTGTCACTTCTTGTCTATAGGAATAATAACAATAACTTTTGTAGAACTTATGGAGATAAGAAATTATTTAAAAAATTTTAAAAAAAATAAAGCAATGTATCAATTATTCCAATACATTTACTTTATTTAAAATGATGCATGTTTCTGATCTGATGCTGGATTCACTGGAAGAAGCATGATTTTAAAACGGTTACTGTCAAAATTTATTTCAATTAAAACTGCCAACTATCTTGACAACTACCGATTTCGAGAATACCAACAGTCGGTATAAACGTTCAAACTTTTGGGTTCAGATCATTATTGACCAGCTTACTTTATATAAAAAAAGCACCTTCAAACTGATATAATTTTCATCATTTCGAAGGCAACGATACTATTCAAATAAATATAATGCTTTTGCCAAAAAACTAATCACAGTTTACATGCGAAATCTTGTTCCATATTTTTCTGGTAACTAACTAATCTATCCTTACCCAGTTCTTTCGCTCTATATAAGGCTGTATCACCTGCTTTTAATAGATTGGCAAAAGACTCAGCATCATCAGGAGCGGAAGCTAATCCAGCAGAAACCGTAATTCCTGGATAAGGTGTATTATCACTATTCCTGATATTATCTATAATTCTATTGCCAATTTTCAAAGCTAATTCTTTTGCACACTCATCTAAAATAACAATCAATTCTTCACCACCATATCGATATGCTTTATCAATGTTCCGAATGCTACCTTTAATTGTTTTTGCCGCATTTTTTAATACGATATCGCCTGCTTCATGTCCATAGGTGTTATTAAATTTACTAAAATCATCTATGTCCAAATAAATCACAGTGTAAGTTGAGCTGTTATTCAGACTCTTTATATCTTCTTCAAAAGCATATCTATTATATAATTCAGTTAATTTATCTATTCTTATTTCCTGTTCAAGTTTTTGTTTATCTACTTTTAGAATACTGTATCTATGTATAAAAAATAATGCAAATAAAGAATTGATTAAACCATAAATAATTCCAGTTGAAACACAGTGTATTAATAAACTTTCCCTAGTCATCATAAAAATTATACAACATGTATATCCACAAATTGCCCCTAAAAATATCATGGACAAAATAACAACAGCAATAAATTTTTTATTCATATTTCCACTCCAATCATTTACTATCATTATTTAATGATTTTTCTATTTTTAAAAAAGCATCAACGATTCTACCATCGAACTGTATTTGCTTATTACGCAGCATTTCCTCGACTGTTACCTTGAGTATTTCGGTCGAATCTTCCAACCGAACCGGATATTCGTGCCAGTCGATTCGGTGTTTCGTGCCAACGCTTCCGGGTTTTCGTTTCAACCGTTCCGGTCAGGTTTCAATCAGGGTATAAGGGATATATGCATCAGTTAACTGATGTAAATCCATTTTAGGAGGTCATTCTCATGACCAAATACCGTGAAATTATAAGGTTGTTCAACCTTGGCATCAACCAGACTGGTATTGCCAGTAGCTGTGGCTGTGCCAGAAAAACAGTTCGGGATGTTGTTAATCGAGCCAAAGCCTGCAACATCATCTGGCCGTTACCGGCTGAAACAACGGATGCTGATCTGGAAAAATTATTGTTTCCTGATAAATCCGTGCCAAAATCGGACCGCAAATTTCCGGACTATGATTACATCGACAAGGAAATGCTGCGCAGTGGGGTAACATTAAAGCTTCTCTGGAATGAATACTGTGAAAGCTGTCGACAGAATAGAGATATCCCACTGATGTATACGCAATTCTGTCACCATTATCAGAAGTACAGCGACAAGAAACGGGCGACTATGCACATTCCCCGCAAGCCCGGTGAACAAATCGAAGTGGACTGGGCCGGAAAGCCGGCTTACATCATTGACACCGATACCGGTGAAATGATCCCCTGCCATATTTTTGTCGGGGTTCTGAATTACAGTCTCTATGCCTATGTGGAAGCCTTTCTCAAAATGGATCTGGAAAGCTGGATTACCGCCCATATCCATATGTATCAATACTTTGGCGGCAGTACAACGATGCTGATTCCTGATAATCTCAAGACCGGGGTTGATAAGAACGATGACTGGTATACGCCAAAGATCAATAAAACCTATTATGAGATGGCGGAATACTACGATACAGCCGTATTACCCGCAAGAGTGAAGTCGCCCAAAGACAAACCTGGTGTCGAGGGTTCAGTCAATGTTGTAACCAACTGGATTACAGCGGCCATCCGCAACGAGAAATTCTTTGCGCTTGAGGAACTGAATCGTGAAATCCAGATTCAGCTGGAAAAGCTCAATCACAAGCCCTTTCAAAAAAAGGATGGTAGTCGGCACAGTGTTTACCTTGCTGATGAAAAGCCTTTTCTTACGCCATTGCCACCTGCCCCTTATGAATTGTCGCAATGGAAAAAAGCCACGGTACAGTTCAATTATCATATTAAATGTGA
>NZ_DJGY01000026.1:0-4824 GCF_002435675.1 Acetobacterium sp. UBA5834
TTTTCATTTCGCAATTACCTATTCGAGATTATAAATCATCAGTTCCTCATAAGTACAGTCCGTTATTAATTTATCGACCCCACACAGACGCAACAGGTTATCGTCATGGAAGACGATAATCTTGCCATCGGCGGTTAGATTTAAATCCATCTCGATGCCATAACCAGCCGCCACCGCCTTCTTAAAGGCCGCCATGGAATTTTCCGGAATCGATTTATCCTTCTCGTGCAATCCCCGATGGGCATAATAACTGGTCCAAAGACGATCATCAACCTCCTTTGGCATTCTGCCCGGAAGCAACAGCAAAATATAAATAATAAAGATGGCTATAATTGCCAAAATATACAGTGTCATGTTCCCTCACCCACTTCTGTTAAGCTAATTCCAATCAGTTCCTTTCTCTCAAATTTAAATCGCAACACCAAACCATTAAATCAATACTTTGGTAATCGCCAAAGTATTTTTATGTTCGTATTTCTTTATTTACCCCTTTATTCTCTCAAGCAATCATTAAAACTAGATTAGTATTGTGACTATTTTGTGTTAAATCGAATGGTGCGCAGTTAAGGCCTGAAGAACTCAAAAATAATTACATCAAAAAAATCCATACAACTCACCCGATCATCATTATCCCGCACTGTCCAGCCAACCAGTTTTCCCCCAAATTGCCGAAACAGCCACAAGTTGAGCCGATGGTGCGCATCTTCGTGCTTATAGGCGATAAAATGAGGCCGGGCGACTACATTTGTCACCACTGAAGCAATCAGTAGACGCTGCCATAACGGTGTACCACCTAGATTGCGGTAACCAGCGGATAGTTGGCCTCTGATTACCTCGGGCCGGTTTTTATAAAACCAGCCAACGATTCCGGGATGAAAGGACTCAATGCAATACACACCGGCATAGTCATCCAGTAGCGCTGCGGTTTTAACACAGAGTTTCCGCCATTCTTTGGTATTCTTCAGTTCAATAATCAGTGGAACCCGGCCCGCCACAAGCTGCAGCACATCGTTTAATAGCGGAATGGTTTGTTCCGTGTTTTCAATATGATAATCCGAAAGCTCGGTTGACAAGCATTCTGTGATCAATTTGTCAACACCACAAACCCGAAGCAAACTGTCATCGTGAAATACCACCACTTTTCCATCGGCGGTAAGGTTAACATCCAGTTCCATGCCATATCCCGCTTCAACCGCCTTGGTAAAAGCCAGGATTGAATTTTCCGGAACCTCCTTGTTTTTTTCATGCAGACCGCGATGGGCATAATGACTCTCCCAAAGAAGCGAATCGGAATGGTTCGGTATTGCCCCTGGAGCGATGAAAAAAAGATAGAGCAAAAAAAATCCAATCAGCACCACGATTAAATAAAACATCTCTGGCCTTCTTTTATAAGCTCTTTTCGCATATCAATCCGCCACATCAAAAACCTCCAGTTTAGACCGGGGAGCAATGGGTTTGGAATCCCCATGTTTAACCTGCATCATTGTTAAAAAGGCCAGCCCCACAAACAAAGCGCCATAGGGCATCAGGGTTTGATAACCAAGATGTTCTAAGAGGGCCCCGGAGGCGATCGGGGTCACAACCTGGGCAGCCATCGATGCCGTATAATAATAACCCGTGTAACGGCCAACATTAGCTCCCTTGGACATTTCCAGCACCATCGGCAGAGAATTGACATTGATGGCGGCCCAGGCGATTCCAGCTAAGGCAAAGGAAACAAATAGCATCGGGTTAAAGGCGGTATAAAAAGCTGCCGTGGCAAAAACGGTTACCAGCACCGCCACCCCCATCAGGATGATTTTTTTACGCCCCACCTTTGAGGAAATAATCCCCACGGGAATAAAGGAAATAATCGCCGCAATGCTGGCTACCATCAAAATTAAAGCGGTTTGGGATTCCTTCATTCCCAAAGAAACCATGGCATACTTTGAAAAAGCCGAAGTGACCGCATTGTAACCCCTAAACCATAAAGCCACCGATAAGAGGATAAAAATCAGACTCTTTTTATAGGCTTTAGGCAGCTTTTCATGGGTTACCAGGGTTTCATCATGTTCGGCCTCTTCAACATCAATCCCCATGGCCGCACTGTCATGCCGCATTTTTATCACTGCGGCCGGCTCGTTAACGGTCAGTTTGAGAATAATAACACCCACCACCATCACCGCAGCCGTACCGAGAAAAAGGGGCCAGTAGTTGATGTTGTCCTTGTCCGGGGCCAGTAGCGCCACCATTCCCAACACCAGAATCCCCCCAACTGCCCCCATCAGATTAATCACTGCATTCCCCTTGGATCGCAGTGGTTTCGGGGTCACATCCGGCATCAGGGCCACCGCTGGTGAGCGGTAAAAGGACATCGAGAGCAATGCCAAGGCCAGCGCCACAATAAACAAGATCAGCTTATTGGCCATTACGGCATAGGGGATCAGGAGCATGGATACCACCGCCATGGCCGTACCGCCTAAAATATAGGGCATCCGTCGCCCCATGCTGGTGTTGGTATTATCTGACAGCATCCCAAACAACGGCAGCATGAATAAGGCCAGTACATTGTCAAAGGACATAATCACCCCTGCCATTGTGTCCTTAAATTCGAAGGCTTTTAACATAATCATCGGAATCACAAAATCATACAGGCTCCAAAAAGCACTGATGGTCATAAACCCCAGACCAACTAATACAGTGAGGCGGTAATCCAGCTTCATCAACACGCTCCTTTTTCTATCATGAAAAAAGTATAGCATCAGCCGCATCTTTTATCAACGCACTTAACCAATCTTTAATAAATCTTCATAATTTGCCAGCATCATTTTTCGCCAATCTTACCATCTCCCCAAATCGATGCTTGCCATTTTTTTGCATGCTCCATACCAGAAACAGCTGCACCCATTTTCTTAAGTAAAGCCCTAAATTACACCGATCTGCTTGTCAAAAGAATCCATGATTGATATAATAAAGGTTCTTATTATGACTTATGCTTTTGGATGCATCACTTCTGATGCATCCATTAAATTTTTTATAAGATCCTGGGAGGAAACAGCAATGAAAAGAATATGTGTCTATTCCGGTTCCAATCTGGGGGTTCGTCCCGAATACCAAGAAATGACAAAAGCCCTGGGCCTGGTGCTCGTCAAAAATAATATTGAATTAGTCTACGGCGGCTCAAAATTTGGTCTGATGGGCGAAATCGCCAACCATATGCTGGACAACAATGGTCGGGTTACTGGCGTTATGCCCGGGGGACTTTTTCCCAATGAAGTGATTAATGAGCGGCTGACTCAATTTATCGAAGTTAAAAACATGCATGAACGAAAGCAAACCATGGCTGACTTGTCCGATGGTTTTATTGCCATTCCCGGCGGCATCGGTACCTTCGAAGAGTTGTTCGAAACCTATAGTTGGGCCCAACTGGGAATTCATAAAAAACCGATTGGTATCCTTAATATTTCCAACTTTTTCGACCCCTTCATCAATATGATGACAACCATCGTCAACGAAGGCTTTATGAACCCCTCCAACACCAAACTGGTCCTGGTTTCTTCTGATCCCGGGGACCTGGTCAATCAGATGATTCACTATACCCCACCGGTTTTGGGAAATAAATGGCAGCAACTGGATGCCGCAGCCGTGAAGTAACTTATCAGAATCAAGCAAAAAAAATCTGACGAAAATGTCAGATTTTTTTTGCTTGATTTCAATTATTCAAAGTGAACCCGATCTGCCTCAAAACGATCCTGCTGCTTTGCTTCGGCTGCCGGGTAACCAATTGGAACGATGGCGTAAGGCTCAAGATGATCCGGAATCGTTAAAACTTTACGGACATTTTCCATCCGGTCAGCCAACGGCGCAATCCCAATCCAAACCGCCCCCAAACCAAGTTCAGTGACTTCCAGCAGAATATTTTCAGTACAGGCAGCCATATCGATGTCGGCAAATTCTGGCATCATCATCTCTTTTCGATATACCGGCACAATCGCCACAGCAGCATCCTTAATGCATCCGCCGTAGGGGCTACAGTCTGCCAGAGCGGCCAGGGTTTCTTTATTCTTAACGACAAAGAATTCCCAGGGGCGTTGGTTGGCGGCCGATGGAGCGGCCATCGCAGCCCTTAGAATCTGGTCAATTTTTTCTGCTTCGACTGCCTTGTCTTCATACTTTCTCACACTGGTTCTGTTAAAGATTACGTTCATTTTCTTCCTCCAATTATTTCTTAGCCGGGTGTTTACCCATGCTATTTTGGCTATTTCTTGCTTCTATTCTTGATTCATGCTATCATTTTACCAATCATTTTCATAAAAACAAGAATGCACTTTTTTGTCACTTACTACCCAAAAAGATAGTAAGTATTCAAGAAACTACCAAAGGAGAACCCATGACCGAAAAAAAACATTTCTGCTGCCCCATAGATGCCACCATTAGTCTGATCGGTGGAAAATATAAAACAAAAATTCTCTGGAATCTGGTTGATCAGACCTTGCGCTTTAATGAACTGCAAAAAATCGTTCGCCAGGCCACCCCAAAAATGCTCACCCAACAGCTGCGTGAGCTGGAGCGGGACGGTCTGATCACCCGAACCGTCTATCCGGTGGTGCCGCCCAAAACTGAATATGCCCTGACCAGTTTCGGCCAGAGCCTTTATCCGATTCTCGATGCCATGTGCGAATGGGGCAAGGATTATATGGCCGAAGAGGCCCCTGATGAAACAGCTGTCAATCAATAGTCAAACGAATCCATTTTAGTGGACTGCTTTGCCAATACTTTGTGTTTTATATCGACGTCTACGCAAAAAAGGCCATGACTCTTGTTGTTAGTGATTTCCTGAGCTGT
>NZ_DJGY01000011.1:0-60119 GCF_002435675.1 Acetobacterium sp. UBA5834
ATTTAAATTATACAGGAAGCTTTACCGCACATAAAACCCCAACCCCCACTGAAACAACCACAATGATCAATAAGGATACCCCAGCCAGATAGAGCGTTGGCGGCAGAGCCTTGGCAATTTCCTGTGCTACCGGTTTATTATTGACATAACTGTGACCAAAATCACCCTGTAGGGCATTGCCCAGCCAGGTAGCGTAGCGGGTTAAGAAGGGATCATCGAGACCGAGTTGCTCCCGCATCTGGGCGACATTTTCAGCCGTTGGGGTGATCTCATTGACCCGGATTGCCACCTCAGCGGGATCACTGGGGCTTAAATTAATCAGTATAAAGGCAAAAAAGGAGATTCCGATCAAAATCGGAATCATCCACAGGAGCCTTTTGACGAAGTATTGCTTCATGGTCTTACTCCCTTTTGTTTTCGATAATCAAAATTGGTGATCAATTGGAAAAGTACATTTTTTCGAAGGGGATTTCATATTGCGAATCGTTAAAGCTTACCCCTTCAAGTCCCATGATTCCCACTGCCTTGGTTTTTGAATAGGAGATCGGGACATAGACATATTGATCATTAATATAGGTCAGTACCTCTTTATACATATCGGCCCGCTTGCTGTCGTCTGATTCGATCATAATCTTCGTGATGGTTTCATCCAGCCACTGCTTTTTTTCCAATCCAACCTGAGCCTGATAATCCCCGTGCGCCGGAATTCGCCAGGATGAAACATAGGATTGGGGATCATAAGGGGTTCCCCAGGATAGCGAATATTGCAGATCAAAATCCCCGGTTTTCTGACGATCCAGAAAGGCCTGTTTTTCTTCCCCGAGAATATTCATCTTGATGCCGATGGCTGCCAAATCGGCCTGAATCGAGGTAGCAATGGTACCTTCCTGGGCGTTTTTGGAATTATAGGAAAAAGTAATTTCACATTTCTGGCCATCCTTTTCCCGAACCCCATCACTTCCTGGTTTCCAACCGGCTTCATCGAGCAGCTGTTGGGCTTTTTCCTGATTATAGGCGATGGTTTTAAGATCAATGTCACAATAGGGTACATCTTTAGACATCAGCGTATCAGCCTGATCCTCTGAGCCATTTAAAATTCCCTGAATGATGTTTTCCTTGTTCACGGCATATTCAATGGCTTCCCGTACCTTGATGTCTTTGGTAATCGGAGCCTTGGTATTGAGAAGAATCGCCCGGGAAGCGACCGGTTCGCTTAAATACGTCTGATAGGCGCCTTCTGCTTCCAGCTTCTTATAGGAATCCAGATCAATCTGATCACCATCCGCTCCGAAAAGTAAATCGACCTCGCCGTTTTGCAAAGCTAACAGGATCGTCTGGGAATCTGGCATGACCTTCCAGTTAATGGTTTTGATTTTGGTTTTGTCACCCCAATAAGTTTCATTCTGCGTAAAGGTGGCATACTGATTGTCGACATGCTCCGATAAGACCCAGGGTCCGGTACCGATATAGCCGCTAACCCCTTCTTTGGTGGTGCCATTGACAAAACAGTTGGGCGAAATAAAGCGGAAGGGTCGAGTCAGTCCCAATTCCACCAGGGTTGGATAGTAGGGATGCTTTAACACCAGTTTGAAGGTGTGTTCATCGACCACCACATTTTCCTTGATCTCATTAACCATATCCAACCAGGAATGGCGTTCAGCATTACCAAGAATGGCATCCATATTCAGCTTAACTGCGGCGGCATTAAACGGCGCACCATCGGTAAAGGTGACCCCTTCTCTTAAATGAAAGGTGTATTCCAGTCCATCTGCTGAAATTTCCCAGCTTTCAGCCAGAGCTGGCTTCACTTCTCCGCCTTCATTCTTGGTCAGGCCTTCAAACACCATGTTCTGGGCTGACATTTCACCCGAGTACAAATGCGGGTTGATATCCCGAATATCCTTGGTGCAGGCATAATTTAACGCTTCTTTAGTCGACACATCACTTTTAGCGGACGCTCCTGAGCAACCGGCAAACATTCCGGCACACAACACGGCAGTCATTACCACCGCTAAACCCTTTTTCAATTTCATTTTCTTTTTCTCCTCAAAAAATACTTATTTATTTGATTTGCTCGGCTTTTACCATTGCGCATCCTGGCAAAGAAACCCCGCTCTATCACAATGTAAGACTTCACTGCGGTAGTATTGGTGATTTTTTCGATAAAAAAACCTCACCATCTCCAAAAAGATAGTGAGGTCGCAAAAAGCCTGCAAAAAAAAACACCTCCTCTATCGCACGTAGAGTCTGAGTAATTAAAGCAGGCAGGTCTTCTGGCTCAAGCGTCAACATTACCTCCTGCCTTCCCGTTTCTGGTGGCATTCCTGGAGGAACTCTTCTTTTACAGCGGCGGGACCGCGGGGGACTTTCACCCCTCTTCCCTTTTCACCGGCCTGTAACCCTTCGTTACTGCCGGCACCTGTTTTATTAATATTTAATTCGTTGTCGGTGTTTTATAAAACACTAAAAAACAGAAACAATGCCACAATCACGTGTTTTTCATTGTTTCTGTTTGACATTTTAACATGCTTAAACCGCCTGCGCAAGTCCCTTTCAAGGAAATGATATTCTTTTTTGGAATGTCTTTCAATGCCAGTCGATATCTGACCGACATAAACCCAGGGTGCTTATTTCATAAAGCGGTCAATCGCTTTTCTCAGTTCTTCCAAAGCCTTTTCGTCGTTATTCTCCACCGCATCAACGATGCAATGCTCAATATGATCCTGTAAAATTATTTTGCCGACGTTATTAATCGCTGACTTCACCGCTGAAAGCTGAATCAGCACCTCGGTACAGTCTCTTCCCGATTCGACCATTTTTTTCACCGATTCAAGATGACCCGCGGCCCGGGAAAGGCGATTCAACACTGATTTGGTCTGGGTATGTTCATGATGATGGTGGTGGTGATCTCCACCGTGGCCACTATCACGTCCACCATCGATCCCTTCACCCTGATGTTCATGCATCTCCATTCACCTCATTTTCTATATCTGTTTAACCCATTATAACAGATATAGAAAAAGGACACCACCCAAGGGGAGATGCCCTTTCATATTTTACAGAATCGAATCGATCAGTTTTTTTGTATAGGCTTCCCGGGGACTGGCAATCACCTCGTCCGGAGTACCGGTTTCCACCACCCGACCCTGATGCATCACCAGCACCCGGTCGCAGCATTGCTGCACCAGAGCCAGATCATGACAGATCATCAGTTGTGACATCCCCTGGTCTTTTCGCAATTGCTTAAGGAGCGCTACAATCTGGGCCTGGACGGTGACATCCAGAGCGCTGGTGGCTTCATCGCAGATGAGCAGCTGGGGCTTTCGGGCAACTGCCCGGGCAATCGAGGCCCGCTGACACTCGCCACCGCTGACCTCACTGGGATAACGGCTGATAAATTCCGGGCCAAGTCCGCAGACTTCCAGATATTCAATGGCTGTATTCTTCGCCTCCCGACGACTCATACCCTGATTGATCAGCCCTTCCATGACACTTTCCCCCAGCCGAATCCGGGGATTAAAGGAATCCACCGGCATCTGAAAAACCATCTGAACCAGTTGGTAAACCCATCTGCGTTCTTTTCGCCCGGGGTTTTTAAGTGTTTTGCCATCCAGAACAATCTCACCGCCATCCAAAGATTCCAGGCCGGTGATCAGCTTGGCAACTGTGCTTTTACCGCTGCCGCTTTCGCCCACCAGCGCCAGGCATTCACCCTTTTCCACATGGAAGCTGATCTCATCAACCGCACAAATGGTGCTTTTTCCTTTGGTATAGGTTTTTTTTAACTGGCTGACTGCTAAAATACTATTCATGTCTCACCTTTTTATCCGGGGCATGGCCGCAATCAGCTGGCGGGTGTAATCCTGCTGGGGATGATCAATCACCTCCCGGGTCTTGCCATATTCAACCAGCTTACCCTTGCACATCACCGCCACGGTATCGGCCATAAATGACACCACCCCAATATTATGGGTTACCACCACAATTCCGGTTCCAAATGCTTCCCGCATTGTCATCATTTCCCGAACCACCTGGGCCTGGACGGTGACGTCCAGGGCCGAGGTCGGCTCATCGGCAAAAAGCAGCTCCGGTTCCAGCAGCATTGCCATAACAATGCCGACCCGCTGATTCATCCCTCCGGATAATTCAAAGGGATAGCTATTTAAAATCCGCTCGGTATCCCTTAAATGAATCTTCTCAAATAGAGCTGTGGCCTTTTCCCGGACCAGCTGACGGTCGCTGACGCCGTGCTCGGCCATGGTTTCATAAAGTTGCTCGCCAATGGTCCGGATTGGACACAAGGCACTGCCGCAATTTTGAAAAATCATCCCCATTTCTGGTCCCCGCAGCATCCGCAAGGCTTCATCATCAAGATCAAGAACCGGCTGACCCTTGTAGCGGATCTCGCCCCGGTTGACCAGACCGGCCGGACCCAACAGACCCATGGCCGCCCTGATCAGGGTACTTTTGCCACTGCCGGACTCACCGACAATCCCGAGGATCTCGCCTGCTTGCATTTTTAAGTTAAACCCCCAAACCGTCGGCTCGCCGTCATAGGATATTTCAACGTTTTGAAATTCCAGTAATGGTTGTTGCATAAATCCTTCCTTCTGCTCAGGACTAGTTACTCGTTGATATCCAGATCGGCTGTGATTTCATAATAATCCGATGGATGAGCAGTAAAGCCGGTCACCCCTTTATCCATCACAAAGGACATTTTTAAATGAGAGGCGTAGATATAGGCGTTGTCGTCAACCACCTGCTGCGCAATCTGAATTGCCAGATCGGTCCGTTTTTCGGTGTCAAACTCGCTTCGCAGCTGGGCAACCAGGGCTTCCACCTTGTCACTATGGTAGTGTCCACGATTATAGTCAGAATTATCAACCACATGGGTGGTGAAATAATACTGGGGATCTCCGGTTGGTGCCGCTACAAAGGCGTTGGCAAAGACATCATAGTCGCCGGCTTTCAGGAAATCCTTATAGGAATCGGTGGCGTTGACCTGTACATCAATGCCAGCTTGCTTATAGGTGGCCTGAACCGATTCGGCCAGCAGCGGCAGTTCCTGACGGGAGGTGTAAGTCAACCATTTGATCGACAGTTTCTGGCCATCTTTTTCGCGGATGCCATCACCATCGGTATCAACCCAGCCTGCTGCTTCCAGCACCTTTTTTGCACCTTCAATGTCATAAGCAGCGTCCTTTACCTTGTCGCCACCATAAGGCAGGTTAGCCGGGAATGGACCAATCGCCGGAGTCCCATTGCCATGAAGTAAAACGGTCGTAAAGCCGTCTTTATCCATACTCATAGCCATGGCTTTACGAACGGCATCGTCTTTAATCACTGCTGAATTATAATTTAAAGCTGCCTGATATACCCGGGAGGTATTGGTTGAACTGATGGTATAATCCTTGTTTTCCTGGAAAAGTTCCAGACTGGCATAGGGCAGGCCCTGAGCCGCATCAATTTCGCCGCTTTGCAGCGCCATCGTCAGAGTATCGCCATCGATGATGCTTTTTACATTAACCTTTCCAACCTTTGGCTTGCCGCCCCAGTAGTCCATATTGGCTTCCAGATTGACTTCAGTCTCAGTGATGGTTTTAGCCACATAAGGACCCGTTCCAACAACATTTTTGTCAGTGGTGACGCCAGCTTCCATATCGATGATACAGCCATAAGGATCACAGAGGTAGTTAATCAGGGCCGGCACCTTGTTTTCTGAGACAATGGTAACACTCTGGCCATCGGCGCTAATTGATTTAATCTGCAAATCTTTGGGCGCCCGGTCATGTTTAGCAATCAGATCTTCAAAGCAGGCTTTGACCGCTTCGCCAGTCACTTTCTTGCCATTGGAGAAGGTAATATCATCACGTAAATTGATTTTGACGGTGTTGTCATCAATCTGTTCATAATCTTTGGCCAGCCAGGGCTCCAGCTCCATCTTTTCATTGAATTTAAAGAGGGTTTCACCGACGCCATAACGCAGGGCTGACCAACCGATGTAGGATTCATGGGGATTCATTCCCACATTCGAATTACCGACACTATAGGCCATGGTGCCGTAGTTGAACACCTTTTCTTCCGCACTTTTGGTGCCAGCCGAACCGGCACAGCCGGTCAGCATCCCGCCAACCAGTACGGATGACAACAGCACTGCCAGAATCTTACTTTTTACTTTCATTTTTTCTCCTTTTTTTCTTTTAGTTTTGGGATCCAGAACATCTCTGACCGTATCCCCCAGTAAGTTAAATAACGTTACTGATATAAAAATAGCACAACCAGGTGCTAGAATTACCCATGGTGCGGTCTGCAGCATACTACGCCCTTCACTCATCATTGAACCCCACTCGGCAATTGGGGGCATTGCCCCTAAACCCAGAAAGGACAATCCCGCCAGTTCCATCATCATGGTGCCAATGTCAAGGGTGGCCGTTACCAGAATCGGGCCGATAATATTGGGTAAAATATGCTTAAAAACAATCTTGATCGAACCGGAACCACTCAGCCTGGCGGCGGCGATATAGGGCATGTTTTTAATCGCCAGCACCTGCCCTCGGGCCAACCGGGCAAATTTAGGCCAGGAAATACAGGCCAGCGCCACCACCGCATTGATCAGCCCACCACCTAAAATGCCAGCCACGGCTATCGCAAAGACCATTCCCGGAAACGCCAGAAAGACATCCGAAACCCGCATAATCAAGGAATCGATTTTGCCCCCCTGATACCCACAGAACAATCCCACCAGGGTTCCAAATCCGGTGATGATCGCTACCAGTAGCAGTGCCGAGTAAATAGTGGTTTGTCCCCCCATTATCACCCGGGACAACATATCCCGGCCATAGCGATCCGTCCCCAGCGGATGCTCCGGACTGGGGGGCTGCAAGGCCTGCATCAGATCCTGAGCATAGGGATCATAGGAAACAATCTGGGGTGCCAGGGCTGCCACCAGCAATAAAATTATCACCAAGGTCAGAAAAAGATAGAATTTCGTCATCGTGTGATTTTTTTTTATTTTCCGGGTTCTGACCCGAATCGCTGTACGCTCTGTTACTTCCATCAGGCCTCCTGTTCCAATCGAATCCGGGGATCCAGATAATGATAAATGATATCGGTCACCAGATTAACGCCCACATAAATAATCGCCATCCAGATGACATAGGCCTGGATCATCGGGTAATCCCGCATCATAATCGAATCCACCGCCAGCTTCCCGACGCCATCCCACATAAAGATGGATTCAACAATTGCCGTACCACCCAGTAAGGAACCAATTGACAGCGCCAGCAGGGTGACAATGGTCAGCATCGCAGTTTTCAGTACACTGGCAAAAAGCACCACTGGCTCCCTGATCCCCCTGGCCCGGGCCCCGATGACATAGTCCTTATTGAGTTCTTCCAGTACCGTGGTGCGAACCTGGCGGGTGTATTTGGCCGACATGGCTATCGCCAGAGTCAGCGTCGGCAAAACGATGCTCTTTAAACTGCCATTGCCCATAACCGGAAACAGCTTAAGCTGTAAGGCCAGAAAATAGATCAGCAGCAGCGAGACAAAAAAACCCGGTAAGGCATTGCCGATAAAACTGAAAAAGCGGATCAGATAATCGGTGAAACGATTATGACGGACGGCCGCTAAAACCCCAAAGGGAATCGAAATCAGGACGGTAAGTAAAATTGAAGTTAGTGTCAGATATATCGTCGCTGGCAACTTTGACACAAAGGTTTCAAAAACCGGTTTATTGGAAATATAGGAAACGCCCATATCGCCAGTTAATACCCCGCCCAGCCAGTTGGTATACTGGATAATAAAGGGCTGATCGAGCCCCAGTTCATGCCTTTTCTCGGCCTTGACTTCTTCTGATACGCCGCCACTGGCGTTATCGTAAAGGGCATCGACGGCATCCCCGGCGGCTGACTGCATCAGGGTGAAGGATAACAGGGTGATTCCCAGAATAATTGGGATTAATTGTAATAGACGTTTTCCAACATATTTTTTCATTGATGCAAAACCTTTCTCGCATTAGCGCATTTGCCGGTAAGATTTTATCACTTAAAAAATGGCATTACAACCTCCATGGGGGGTTATTTCGCCATTCCAATTTAGCATACCTTCTTATTCCATTTGGTCTTTAACGGGATCCCCCGATTCCAGATTTGCCATCATAAATTCCAGAAACCGCTTGCCCCATTCACTGTGTTCTTCTTGCCGTCTGCGGATATATCCAAACATCACGACATTCTCCTTTTCGAATAGGGGAATACCGTTGAGCTCCTTCTCGTCCACGTCAGCAGTGATATAACCGCTGCCGATATTAGCCAGATCAGTGGTTTGCAGCAGCTGCATCATCACACAGTCGCTGTTGGTTACCACCACACTCTCCAGGGCGGGCATGTCTTTTCCTTGCGGATTGGTTATTTTCCAGTAATTGTTGAGATCAAATTCGTCTTCATAGCACTGCACCAGCTTGAGCTTCTTCAGTTCTGCTTCACTGATCTCACGGGCCTGATAGAGCGGGTGTTTCTGACCCAGATACAAAACCACCTGGGTTTTTTTAAGCTCCACAAATTCTAAATGGTTTCTGGTTAGGATATACTGAAAAGCGGTATTCTGACTGTCCATCACATAGACAAAACCCAGTTCGTCCTGATAACCGGCCACCCGCTTGATGATTTCTGCTACCGAAGCCGTATAAAGCTCAAAATGCAATTGTTTGACGTGAAACTGATTATAAAAATCGGCAAATACCTTAGCCATCCAGGCACTGGGATTACTGGCGATCTGCAATTGCTCAATCCGGTCCGTCTGCGAAAACGAAGCCAGCATTTCGATGTTATCAATGGCTTTGCAGGCATACTCATAGACGTGTTTACCCCGGGATGACAATAGAATCCCCCGACTTTTGCGATGAAAGAGACTAAATCCGAGATGTTCTTCCAGCGCCTTGATCGCCTTGCTGACATTGGGTTGGGTCGTATAAAGGATTTCGGCAGCTTTACTGAATGATCCCACATCGGCACAGACCACAAAATATTTCAGTTGCTTAAGTTCAATCATATCACACACCTTTTTGAAGTGATTATCCTTCATTTAAAAAACCATCCTTCTGCTAAAATCAATTGTCGCTACCTTTAACTTTTTTTATTTCTCGTTGCTATTATCCCCATCATTTTTTATTTTTCCATAGGCAATCATTGGGCTGTTTTTGAGAATTACCAGCGAACTGACCTGATAAAGAACGATCCCATCATATTTAGCGATGCAGGTTTGCAGCACCTTGCCAAAATAGTCTTTGATCATCCCCAGGTTCTCGCCTTTTAAAAACAACTCACCGGCTTTTTTATTGGGGTACCAGCATCCCGTGACTTCGGCCTCTTCATAAACGACATCCACTACCTCCAACTGTTTGCTTGCAGGCGAGCGCATCGGCTCAGCCAAAACCTTTAGATAGCGCAATACATTTTTAACATCTTCCTGATATTTTTTAATCTCATCTTCAGACCAACGGGCCTCGCCGCCCCGTTCAATCAGAATACCGGGAATCCCCATCGAACCGGCATAATTATAGGCGCCGCTGGTGGCCAGATAGGATTTAACCCGATAGGGCACTAGTACCGCCGCGGCCATGGCCTCAGCCTCACTGACGACTGCCTCTTTGGCCGCACCCACATAATAAACGTAAGGGGTCAGCGACTCATAACCATCCCCAGCATGAAGGTCAATAAAGCGATCGGCCTTTTTAAAAAACATTTCTGTTAAAAAAGCCGCCAGCTTATCGCCGGTTGTGCCGTCCGGATCACCCGGAAAAATCCGGTTAAGATTTTTTCCATCCTCGGCCACCACACTCATCGTCCGGTTTTCAAAGCCGCTGATATTGACCGGATGAATGATGATCAGGCAGCCAGCTACTGCTTCTGGTGTGATTTCCTGAGCCAGACGAATCGCCGTTTCAATGCCAGTATATTCGGCGTTATGGACTCCGCCGGTAATCAGCACGGTTTTTCCGGTACTTTGGCCATTAATAATGGTCACCGGCATTTTAAGCTCCGTTTGGGGAACCGCCACGTAGCCGGAAACCTTTGTTCCCTTTTTTGCCACCAGATTATTAATTACTACTTCCAAGTGCCTTCCTCCTTTTGTCAAATAAAAAATACTTTATAAACTCATTTTTAGCTTTTTAAAATATCTAATCTAAAAACGAGACCGTAATTCCGTTCTGGGAATTACGGCCTCACCAGTTTATTTTAGCGCAATTTATTTTTCGGCAAAAATCATAAACATCGGGGTGGACGCATAATTTATCTGTTCTTCCTGATCCCAGACTACCGCACCAATCCCCTGCTCAACCATGACCTTATTAAAACCGGTATTAATCAAAACCGCGGCATCCCACTGGGGCCGCATGGTTCGGCTCAGCGGCAGATTCATGGCAATTTCTTCCATCGCTTTAGTATCGGTATTGACATAGTGGTCATTAACCCCCGCTTCTTCCGATTTAATCCGATCGTTAAAGTATTCCTGTCGTTTTTCTCCATCATAAAGATGGAGATACCAGTTGGCATCAAAATTCAGGATCCGTCCGCCGGGAGCCAGTACCCGATGCCATTCTTTATAGGCGTCGTCGGGACGTTCCAGATTCCAGGTCAGGTTCCGGGTAACAATCAGATCAAAACAATTGTCTTCAAAGCTTAGGTGGTGAGCATCCATCTGCATAAAATTGATTTGATTCCGGTAATAACCGGCATTTTGTTTAGCCTTATGAAGCATCGCATCGGTGTAGTCAACCGCTGTTACATCATAACCGCAGGAGGCCATGGTAATGGCAAAAAAACCCGGGCCTGTGCCGATATCCAAAACTTTAAGCTTACGGCCAATCACGGCTGGCTTATGACGATTGATCAGTTCTTTCCAGACATCCATTTTGTAGCTGTTCAGCTCCGCCACATTGACCTCAGAATAACCTTCTGAACGTTTATCCCAATAATTTTCCACTTTTTCAAGAATGTTTTCCATTATTATTCCCCTTTTTTGCCTGATACAATTAAAAAAGCCATAAAGAAACAAGCCGATCTTCTGATCGAAATGAGTCTTCATGACTTTCTTGTATATACGTGTATTTAATTTAGCCGTATTTTCTCATAATCTTCTTGTTCTGTCAAGGACTATTCTTTTGGGAACTAAGACAAACCTCTTCAAATTTTACAGAATAGTAATTTTAGAAAGAAAAAATTTGTATTTTATGGTTTATTCAAAACCCTCCAGGGCCTTAAGTCTTTTAAATTCACCCATCCAGTCGCCTTTAAAATAATAGATCGCCATTCCCAATGCCGTGGATGCCCAGGTAATCGGATAGGTCATGGCAATCCCGGTAATACTCTGATTGGATGCCATAATCATAAACAGCAGCACGGTCCGCAATACACAGATATTGGTTAAAATAATCACCATCGGGGGCACCGCTTTACCGGCTCCGCGAATGGTGCCACCCAGCACTTCCAGAATCAGGTAAACAAAATAAAACGGTACCGTCACCGAAATAATCTGAACCCCCAAATCAAGGACCCCCGGATCACTATTGATGGCGCTGAAGGCCTGACGGCCAAAAGCCAGTACCAGGGCGCTCATAAGGGCAGTGACCCCGATCCCCATGGCCAAACAGACCCGGGTGCCTTTTTTAACCCGTTCATATTCACTGGCTCCCAGATTTTGACTGGTAAAGGTTGAAATCGCCTGACCAAAGGCTAGTATTGGCAGGTAGATTAAGAGCTCAACTTTAAAATATGCCGTAAAGGCCGCTATCGCATCAACCCCCAAACTATTGACATGAAATTGGATAAAAACATTGGATACTGTAATGACTAAGGCTTGCAGACCACTGGGAACGCCAATTTTTAAAATATTGCTTAACAACTGGACATCGACCCGGATCTTTTTCCACTCCAGCCGGGATTCCGGCTCCAGACGCATCAGGTAAAGAAGCGCCAACCCGGCGGCCACCGACTGTGAAAACAGGGTCGCCAGAGCAACGCCGACCACACCATTTTTAAAGAGGAAAATAAAAACCGCATCCATCACTACATTAACCAGACCGCCAATCAATTGGATATGCATGGTGGTTTTTGAATCGCCCAAGGCCCGGATAATTCCCGAAGCCATGTTGTAGGTGACCACTGCAATAATGCTGATAAAGTATACCCGGACATAGGAGACCGCCATACCCATGATCTCATCTGGCGTATTAATCATCTTAAGAAAATAGGGTGCCCCGATCAGACCGATCACCATCATGATCAGACCACAGATAAAAGCCAACCCGACGGTGGTATGAATCACCTTTTTTAATTCACGTCTCTTACCACTGCCAAATACATAAGCGGTCACCGCACTGGAACCGACCGACATCCCCGAAAAAAAGCCAACCAGACAGGTGACAAATAAGGTACTGGCACCGACTGCAGCGGCTGCTTCCTTACCCAAAAAATTACCCACGTAGATCAGATCAACGGTATTGTAAAGTTGCTGAATAAAGCTGGTTCCCAATAGCGGCAGGGCAAAAAATAGTAACTTCTTCCAAATGACTCCTTTGGTTAAACTATTGTTTTTTATACCTTTACCCTCCTTATTTGCTGATCCATTTAAACTGTTAATAAAAAAAGCCATGAAAGTTAATCACACTTAACCTTCATGGCTTTTTCTATTGATGTTCAGATCAATAAAAATGTTATCCTCTTCGTTTTTAGATCCAACCAGAAATATTATACGTTAAATTATTATCAATTGTCAATTCTATTTTTTTAATATCTCAATCAATTGATCAATGGTACTTTGTAAATTAATTCCTGTTAAAAAAGCCCGGCCATTGATCACCGGAATATCGATGTCGCCTTCCAACTGACAGGTACAGACAATCGCATCCGGATGCAATTCCTGGTACTTTTTAAAGGCATCAACCGCTTTTGCTTGAACGGTTTGACACGCAATTCCATTTTCCTGAGCGATTTGTTCAATTTTTTTGGCAACCACAGTTGATGTTGCCAGGGCCGTTCCACACGCAACTAAAACAAGTTTCATTTTTCTTTCCTCTTTCAATTTTAGAATTTATCCCTGAATGATTTTTCTAAATTGTCGCATATTCTCTTTCATATCGCCTTTAAATAAACACGATCCAGAAACAATGACATCGGCTCCAGCTGTTACCACTTCTTTTAAGGTATCAAAATTAATCCCGCCGTCAACCTGAAGTTTTATATCTCGTTCACCAATCATTTGGCGACACGCTCTTATTTTTTCGGTACTGGCTGGAAGATAACGTTGTCCGCCAAAACCAGGATAAACACACATAATCAGAATCATCCTGACCTGATCAAGGTAGGGTTCAATCACCTCTAAAGGGGTATCGGGCGACACCACCAGGCCCGGTTTGATACCCTTATTGACAATGGCGTCAATACACGCCTGAATCTCTCCATCCGATTCCACGTGAACCGTAATGATATCTGCTCCTGCATCAGCAAAACGGTCAATATACTTAAGCGGTTCGCTAATCATCAAATGGACATCAAAAGGAATGTCTACCGTTTTTCGCAGCTGCGCCACCTGATCCGGCCCAATGGTAATATTGGGAACAAAGTGACCATCCATAATATCCACATGGAGATAGTCGGCGCCACTCTTCTCAACTTCTTTAAGATCCCGTTCCAGATTGGCAAAATCTGCACTGAGCATCGATGGTGCTATTTTTATATTCATTTAGTTTCTCTTTCTCTGTTTGGTTATTTTCACAATAAATCATCACACAACATTTTTATAAAAATGTATTAATTAAATTGTAGATATCCCGTGGTTCTTTGGCATCCCTGATTTTTTTGAGCATTTTTTCATTTTGAATGATGGTAATAATTGTCTGTAATATACGCAGTTGTTTTTCAGGATTACTGATGGCCAGTAAAAAAACAATCTGAACCGGGATGCTTTCTTTCGGGTTACCCATACCTGCAAAAACAATGGTGTTTTTAAGCGTTAAGATTGAAATACTTTCTTTTAATACATATTTCGCTTCAGTATGAGGCAACGCCACGCCGATTTTTGTTGGTAATCCCGTTGGAAAAATCCGTTCTCTTTCGATTGCGGCATCAATAAATTCCTCCGTAATACAGCCCTTTTCTAAGAGTGGTTTGGCTGCTAAGGCAATGGCATCAAATTGATCCTTAACCAGACAACTGACTTGAATGCGATCGACTTGGATTAATGAGCCCATTATTCTTTTTCAACTGGCACGGTCTTTTTTTCTTTATTCAAAATGGTTTTCACCGTAGTTCTCTCCTTTTTTTGATCTATTTTATCATGCCATCCACGTTTTGTCACTTTTTTCGATCCATTAACACTGGACAACGTTTGCAATTTTTTAACCTCAAATTAATAAAAAACACACCCTGTTTACTTAAATTAATATCAAAACAGGGTGTTGAGTAATTTATTCTTTTTCAGTTGAATTGACAAGTGTCATCTGGTTTTCTCCATTTTCTCCATCTTCTTCAAGATCATCAACCGGATCTTCTTTGTAGACTTTGGAAATCGTCGCAATGGATTCATCCGGACTTAATTTCATCAGACGAACGCCCTGGGTATTACGGCCCACGGCACTGATATCATTACCTTCCAGTTTGATCACAACGCCCTGATTATTAATCATCATAATCTCGCCATCCCGACTGATCACGCAAAAGCCCACCAGTTCCCCGGTTTTTTTGGTGACCTTGTAGGTTTGAACGCCTTTGCCGCCCCGTTTCTGAGGACGATACAGATCCGATGCACTCAGCTTGCCATAGCCGTTTTCGCTGACACAAAGAACAAAGAGTTCTTCTTTGACAATATCCATACCAACCACCACATCATCTTCCCGAAGCTCAATCCCCCGAACCCCAATGGAGGTTCGACTAATTGGTCGCACTTCTTCGGAATTAAAGCGGATCGCATAGCCACATTGGGTTCCCATGACGATTTCTTCGTCCTGTTCAACCAGACGCACATTAATCAGCTCATCCCCTTCGCGCAGGTTAATGGCAATGATCCCATTTTTACGGGAGGTGTCATATTCGGTCAGATCGGTTTTCTTAATAATCCCCTGTTTGGTGGCCATAATCAGATATTTATCAGCGGTAAACTCTTTAACCGGAATCATCGTCGCAATCTGTTCACCTTCCTCTAATGGCAGCAGGTTGACAATGGCGGTGCCTCGGGCGGTTCGTCCGCCTTCAGGAATTTCGAAGGCTTTTAAGCGATAGACCTTACCCAGGTTGGTAAAGAACATCAGATAATGATGGGTGGTGGTCGTAAAGAGATGTTCGACAAAATCATTTTCCCGGGTGCTCAGCGCCGTGATCCCTTTACCACCCCGTTTTTGTGATCGGTAATTGTCAGCCGTAATGCGCTTCACATAACCGATATGGGTCATGGTGATGACCACTTCTTCTTCTTTGATTAAATCTTCGATTTCAAAATCTTCGACGTCAATATCAAAGGATGTGCGTCGTTTGTCGCCATATTTTTCTTTGATTTCAATCAGTTCTTCTTTGATAATATTAAGAACCAGTTGACCATCAGCCAAAATGGCTTTTAATTTGGCAATGGTTAACATGATTTCTTTATATTCTTCTTCAATTTTTTCCCGTTCCAGACCGGTTAAACGCTGGAGACGCATGTCCAGAATCGCCTGAGCCTGAATTTCCGAAAGCTTAAACCGCTCAATCAATTGCTCTTTGGCAGCCTTGCCATCGGCAGCGGCTCGGATTAATTTAATCACCTCGTCAATATGATCGAGCGCAATTTTTAAACCTTCTAAAATATGAGCTCGGGCTTCGGCTTTTTTGAGTTCAAAGATCGTTCGTCTGGTGATGATTTCTTTCTGATGTTCGACATAGTGAAAGAGGATCTCTTTTAGATTCAGCACCTTCGGCTCATTATTGACCAACGCCAGCATAATCACCCCAAAGGTTTCCTGGAGTTGGGTATGTTTGTATAATTGATTTAAAATGATCGTTTCGTTGGCGTCCCGTTTTAAATCAATGATGATTGACATCCCTTTTTTAAGATCAGACTCATCTCTTAAATCGGAAATCCCTTCAATCTTTTTCTCTTTAACCAACTCGGCAATTTTTTCAACCAGCTTGGATTTATTGACCATATAAGGAATTTCGGTGATGATAATCTGTTTTTTACCTTTTTTAGTGGTAACAACGTCGACCTTGCCACGTACTTTGATTCGGCCGCGACCAGTGCGATAAGCGCTTTTAATCCCAGATTTTCCAAGGACAATTCCGGCAGTGGGAAAATCGGGCCCTTTGACATATTTCATCAGCTCATCAATACTAATATCCGGGTCATCAATAAAGGCCACGGTACCATCGATGATTTCACCCAGATTATGGGGCGGAATATTGGTGGCCATCCCGACGGCAATCCCGGAGGAACCATTAACCAGCAAATTTGGAAACTTTGAGGGTAAAACCATCGGTTCTTTTTCTGATTCATCAAAGTTAGGACCAAAATCCACCGTTTCTTTGTTGATATCCCGCAGCATTTCCACCGTAATTTTGCCCATTTTGGCTTCAGTATAACGCATTGCTGCCGGGCTGTCACCATCCACTGAACCAAAGTTTCCCTGACCATTGACCAGCAAATAACGGGTCGACCAATCCTGGGCCATCCGCACCATCGCATCATAAACCGATGAATCACCATGGGGGTGATACTTACCTAAAACATCCCCGACAATACGGGCTGATTTTCGAAAGGGTTTGTCCGGCGTCAGACCCAGCTCACTCATGGCAAAGATAATCCGGCGATGCACTGGTTTTAAGCCATCCCGAACATCCGGTAAGGCTCGACCTATGATGACACTCATGGCGTAGTCAATATAGGAAGTTTTCATTTCTTCTTCAATATTAATCGATTTTACCCGATCAAATTCAATTATTTCTTGCATTTAACAGTACTCCTTCTTGACTAGATGTCCAAATTCTTGACTTTTTTTGCATTCCGTTCGATAAACTCTTTACGGGGCTGAACTTTATCGCCCATTAAAATGGTGAAAATTTCATCAGCATAGGAGGCTTCCTCAATATTAACCTGAAGTAGGGTTCGGACGCTGGGATCCATGGTCGTTTCCCAAAGCTGATGGGCATCCATTTCCCCAAGACCTTTGTAGCGTTGCAGACCAATCCGCGAACGATCTTCCACGCCTTCAAGTTTCTTCTCCAGATCCCGATCCGTATAGGCATAATCCACCTGTTTACCCCGGGTAATTTTGTACAGTGGCGGCTGAGCAATATAGACATAGCCAGCTTCGATCAGACCTGGCATATAGCGGTAAAAGAAGGTGAGTAGCAAGGTCCGGATGTGGGCCCCATCGACATCAGCATCGGTCATGATGATGATTTTATGATAACGGGCCTTTTCGACATTAAATTCATCGCCCACCCCGGTGCCAAAGGCAATGATCATCGATTTTAAGGAATCCGTCGTTAAAATCCGATCCAATCGGGCTTTTTCCACATTCAGGATCTTTCCCCGCAGCGGCAGAATCGCCTGAGTTTTAGAGTCCCGGCCAGATTTAGCCGAACCACCGGCCGAGTCCCCTTCGACAATATAAATTTCTGAAAGGGCCGGATCTTTTTCCCGGCAATCAGCCAGTTTCCCAGGTAGGGCTGTGGAATCCAAAGCACTTTTTCGACGGGTGAATTCCCGGGCTTTTTTAGCGGCTTCCCGGGCTCGGGCGGCCGATAGTGTTTTTTCAATGATGCTTTTGGCAATTCCGGGGTTTTCTTCCATCAGGGCTGATAACTGATCGCCAACAATGGTTTCAACAATTCCCTTCACTTCGGTATTCCCCAATTTTGATTTGGTCTGACCCTCAAATTGCGGATCCAGTAGCTTGATGCTGACAATCGCCGTTAAGCCTTCTCTGGCATCTTCACCGGTGAGATTTTTGTCATTCCCTTTTAAAAAGCCATTTTTACGGGCATAGGTATTGACGGTCCGGGTCAGGGCACTTTTAAAGCCATTGAGATGGGT
This sequence comes from Acetobacterium sp. UBA5834, assembly GCF_002435675.1. Taxonomy (NCBI): domain Bacteria; kingdom Bacillati; phylum Bacillota; class Clostridia; order Eubacteriales; family Eubacteriaceae; genus Acetobacterium; species Acetobacterium sp. UBA5834. The sequence continues at coordinate 18,067 of NZ_DJGY01000011.1, forward strand.
GCCGCCTTCTGGGGTATTAATATTATTGGCATAGGAAAAAATATTTTCCGAGTAACCGGTGGTATATTGAAAGGCTATTTCCAGGGCATAATCGTCCTGCTCTTTTTCAAAATAGGTGATCTTATCATACAGCGGATCTTTATTGCGATTCATATATTCGACATAGGAATATATCCCGCCGGTATAACAATAATTTTCTTTCCGTTTGGGTGACTCTTTTTCATTGATTAAAGTGATCGATACCCCTTTATTAAGAAATGCCAGCTCTCTTAAACGATGCTCCAGAATATCAAAGTCATAGACGGTTTCATCAAAGATATCCTTATCCGGTTTAAAATAAACGGTGGTTCCAGTGCGATTGGTGGTTCCAGTCACGGTCAGGTCACAAGTTGGTTTCCCTTTTTCATAGCTTTGAAAAAAGATCTGACCTTTTTGTTTGACTTCAATGGTCAGTTTTTCCGATAGCGCATTAACGACCGAGACCCCGACCCCATGCAGACCGCCGGATACCTTATAGCCGCCACCGCCAAATTTTCCGCCGGCATGAAGAACCGTTAAGGCCAGCTCGACCCCCGTTTTACCCTGGGCATGGTTCATCCCGGTGGGAATCCCCCGACCATCATCAACAACGGTGATGGAATCATCCGGATGGATGGTGACACTGATATTTTTACAATAACCGGCCAGAGCTTCGTCAATACTGTTATCGACCACCTCATAGACTAAATGGTGTAAGCCCCGGGATCCGGTACTGCCGATATACATCCCCGGTCTTTTCTGAACAGCTTCCAAGCCTTCGAGGACCTGGATCTGATCAGCGGTATAGTTATCTGCTTTGTTTTCTGGCATGTTTTCCTCCTGATTTTTATGGTTTATTAATTTTTCTTACTTGGCCCTTTACAATCTCGATGATGTGTTGATTTTCTGGTCGAACATCACCTTCATTGACAATATCTTCGGTACAGGTGATAAAGGCCTGGGTTTTATTTAAAAGTGAGAGAATGCTTTTACGACGATGTTCATCCAATTCTGAAAAGATATCATCCAAAAGGATCACCGGATATTCCCCGGTATTGTCATAGTATATCTCAATTTGAGATAGCTTAAGGGAAATTGCGGCAGAACGCTGCTGGCCCTGCGATCCAAAGCGTCTGGCATCTTTACCATTAATTTGAATCAGCATGTCATCCACATGGGGTCCAAAAATCGTAGCCCCCCGTGAAATTTCTTCTTCCCGGCTGGCTGCTAATTTTTTTTTATAAAGGTTTTTTATTTCAGACAGTTCTTCCAGAGAATCAATAATATTATTCAGATAGGATAATGAAAGCGTTTCTTTTCCATGACTGAGTACTTGATGAAGATTATTTGCTTCCCGATTGAGCCGATGAAGATAGCGAATCCGATGATTCATTAACCTAACTCCTGTTTGCATCAGTTGTTCATCCCAAACATCGAGGGTGGTAATCAAACTGGGCTGATAATGAATATTTTTTAACAGGGAATTTCGCTGATTCAGTATTTTTTCATAATCTCTTAAAATATAATGATATTCTGGCCGGAAACCGGATATTTCCTGATTAAGAAACCGCCGTCTTTTGTCCGGTCCTTCTTTGACAATTTTTAAATCATCCGGTTCAAAAAGAATGGTGTTAAAAATCCCATTGATCTTATCTCTTTTCTTGATCTTGCCATCCAGTAAAAATTGTCGTTTTCCCTGGTGACTCTTAGCAGAAAGGGTATGTTTGACCTCTTTGCTGACAACCCGGGCATTCATAAAAAAATCATCATGATCCCATTGGGCAAGTTCTGCCACATTTGAAGCACGATGACTGTAACCCCGGGATAAAAAAAACATAGCTTCAATAAGATTTGTTTTTCCCTGGGCATTTTCGCCCATAATAATATTGATTCCTCGCTTCGGAATAATTAATTCATTTTCATAATTACGATAATGAATCAGTTTTAATTCTTCGATAAACATGGTTTTCCGATCCCTTTTACCTGCAGGGTATCATAATCTTTTATTTCGACCAGATCACCATCTCTGATCTTTTTATTTCTCTGGGTACACAACTCCCCATTCACCCGAATCAAGCCGTCTAAAATCATCAATTTGACATCACTGCCATTACCGACAATGCCAGCATATTTGATCAGTTGATCAATTTTTATGAACTCCGTGTTAATTTCAATTATTTGCATATTTTTCCCCGCCCATTACATTTTTGACAAAAATGAAAGAGCATTACACGAATCCCCTTTATTTATACCAAAATTGATTAAATTTTTATATGTTTATCTATGAACCAAGCTATTATAACATAAAAATAAAAAATAGTCTAAAAATTCAATGAATCATTTACATAATTCTGATTTTTTAAACTACTTTTAATACTACTATTTATTTTTATCTTATTGATAATTTAATTCTCTTCTGCAATCCGAACCGGAAGAATCAAATAAATAAAGTCATTCCCTGTCATCGGCAGTAAAACCCCCGGACCAACCGAAGTGGTCATATCAATCATCAGTTCTTCACCTTCAATCACCCGCAAAGCTTCAATGAGAAATTTGGAGTTAAAGGCAATTTTTAAAGATTCACCCCGATTTTCGATGGGAATCACTTCAAACACATCCCCGATTTCCGCATTGGAGGTTAAAATCAGCTGGTCTTGATTAAAATCCATTTTGATTAAGTTGTTTTTACCTTCCCGAGCAAGTAGCGCTGCCCGTTCACTGCTTTCGAGTAATAATCGGCGATTGACTTTAACTTGAGTCGTTTTTTCGCCAGGTATAATCTGCTTGTAATTAATAAAGTCCCCTTCCAGCAGTCGGGAGGTAAATTGAGTATTGTCCATTTCAAAAAATATCTGATTTTTTGAAAATTTAACGACCACATCGCCACTATAATTGACCAGAACCTTATTGATTTCAGAAAGCGATTTAGACGGGATAATGACACTAAGGTCTTCTGCCACCGGATTTTTTATTTTCCCGGCTCTGAGTGCCAGACGATAGCCATCAAGCGCAATCAAATGAATGTCATCATCATGCAGTTCTATTTTTACACCGGTTAAAACCGGAATATTCTCATTGGTAGCCACCGAAAATAAGGTACCTTTGATCAATTCTTTTAAAACACTTGCTTCGATGGTAAAAATATGGTCATCGATCACTTCGGGAAATTCCGGGAATTCTTCATCCGACAATCCTTTAAGGGTAAAGTTTGATAAAAGGCACTCTATTTTTATCTGATGGTGTTCATCACTTTCAAAGAAAATATCAGAACCGGACATTTTACGAATCAATTCACTAATAATGTTGGCAGTTAAAACAATTTCACCGCTTCTTTCTACTTCAGCTGGAATCGTAACTTCAACACCAATTTCCATATCAGTACTTCTTAATAATAATTTATTATTAGAGGCACTAAAAAGAATTCCCTCCAATATTTTCATGGTTGTTTTTGATGAAACTGCCTTTTGAGCAATGGATATCGCAGCTATTAAACTTTCTTTTGAACAATTGAATTTCATAAATAATCCCTCCTATTTTTTAAAAAAACCCCTTTTATATATTAATAATATTAAATAAAATAATAGTATTAGTAGTAGGGGGTGTGGATTTTGTTAATAACTCGGCAAATCGGTTGATCGTACAAAAAATCAGCAAAAATAACAGGGGATAACTTGTGGATAACCTCGTTATTGATCCGACAGAGCCTGTGGGTTATTAATTACCATTTATTTCCCGTTCAATTCGCAGAATCAGGTTTTTAAAATCGGTATTGGTATCCATTTCTTCGGCGATTTTCTGACAGGCATGAATCACCGTGGAATGATCACGTCCGCCGAATTCTTCGCCAATGCGCGGAAGTGAAAGATCGGTAATTTCCCGGGTAATGTACATGGCAACCTGACGGGGCAATGCAATCGAGCGGGTTCTTTTTTTAGAATTCATGTCTTCAACTGTAATATTAAAGTATTTAGCGGTGACCTCTTTAATGTACTCACCAGTGATGACAATGTCTTCTTTTTTTCTAAAGATATCTTTGAGGGCATTTTTGGCTGATTCTAAATTAATCGGCACCTTATGCAGTTTTGAATAAGCAAAGACGGTTGTTAACGCGCCTTCAAGCTCCCGGATATTGGAATGGATGCTGTCGGCAATAAAACTTAAGACCTCATTGGGGATCTCATCATTAAAGGATTCAGCTTTTTTTCGGATGATCGCAATCCGGGTTTCAAAGTTAGGGGCATAAATATCTGTTATCAGACCGCTTTCAAAACGGGAACGAAGCCGTTCTTCTAGGGTTGGTATTTCCTTTGGTGGTCGGTCACTGCTGATGACAATCTGTTTATTTTCCTGATGCAGAGTATTAAAGGTATGGAAAAATTCTTCCTGGGTTCCTTCTTTTTTGGCTAAAAACTGGATATCATCAATTAACAAAATATCTGCGCTGCGGTATTTGTTGCGAAAAGAGATATTGGTTTTATTCTGAATCGCATCGATAAAGTCGTTGGTAAATTTTTCACAGGATACATAAACAACCTTTTTATGGGGTGCATAGGATAAGATGTAATGTCCGATCGCCTGCATCAGGTGGGTTTTTCCCAAACCAACACCACCATAAATAAAGAGTGGATTATAACGTTCAGAAGGTGCTTCGGATACGGCCACACAGGCGGCATGAGCAAAACGGTTATTTTCGCCAATAACAAAACTGTCGAAGGTATATTTCGGATTCATCGAGTTATTCTGGTAATTGGATATTTTATCTTCAACAGTGGTGATGGATATCTGGGAGGAAGCATTGTTTTGCGGAATCATCGCATCTTCTTCTTTTAAAACGATTTTAACCTGACCGGTTTTTCCGGTAACTTCAGCCAGGGCATTGGTGATCAAGGGAATATGCCGACTCTCCAGAATTCCTTTTTCGAATTCATTTTCCGATAAAAAATAATAGGTGTTATTGACATAGTTTATGGGCTTTATTTTTAAGAACCAGGTGTTAAAACTGGTTGGACTAATATCCGGTTTGATAATTTCCAGGGCGGCATCCCATATTTTTTTAAAGGAAGTGTCCATTAAATGAACCTCCAATTTCTAATAAATTTAAGTCGTGTCATTGTGGATAAAATTTTAAATTATGCACAGAGAATTCATTTTAATGTGAATAGCCAAATAAATCAAGCAAAATCTACGAAAAATTGTTGATAACTTAAAAAAATTATCCCAACAAGAAAAGACGAAAAGAAAGGGATAAATAAAAAATACTGACAAGTTATCCCCAAATAATCCACACAATCCTGGAATTTGTGGATTATTTGGATAAAATTTAAAAACTTATCCACATTTCCGTTGATAAACCTAGTATAACAAATTGTTATGTGGCATTCAATATAATTAAAATAAACATAATACTTGCGAAAACGCTTTAGATTTGATAATATAACTTGACATAAAATAAGCGAGATTATATAATTCTAGGGTAAAAGTCTTATTAGCTTATAAACAAATGAATATAAAGTATTAGTCAGGGGGTGTCGAAGTGAAAAGAACTTATCAACCAAAAGTTAGACAACGTAAGAAAGAACATGGTTTCAGAAAAAGAATGTCTGCAAAAAGCGGTCGACTTATTTTGAAGAAGAGAAGACAAAAAGGAAGAGAAAAATTATCAGCATAATCCTTTGTAGACCGTTTTTCAAAAGCGGTCTTTTGTTTAATAAAAATTAAGGAGAATTCCTTTGGTAAAAATAAAATCCCTAAGTAAGGAAAATGAATTCAAACGTGTTTTTAAAGTTGGGGATGTATTCGGAAACAAAGTTTTTGTGATCTATTATCTAAAGAATGAAGAGAATTTTAATCGTTTGGGGATAATCGTCAGTAAAAAAGTTTCTAAAAAAGCTGTGATTAGAAATAAGGTAAAAAGACGAATAAAAGAGGCATATCGTCTTAATGAAGATTCTTTTTCAAAAGGTTATGATATTATTCTGATTGCTAAGGAATCCATTAAAGAAGTGCCGTATAGTAGTTTGGAAAAATCGTTAAACCATTTGTTTTATAAGAAGAATCTCATGAGGCCATAGAATGTTCAAGAAATTCCTGGTTTTAATTATTAGAGGTTATCAGAAATTTATTTCACCTCTTTTAGGAAATAATTGTCGTTTCAGTCCCACGTGTTCAGAGTATTTTATTTTGGCTGTTGAAAAATACGGTGTCATAAAAGGAAGCTATATAGGTGGGAAACGCATTCTCAGATGCCATCCTTTTAATCCCGGGGGATATGATCCCCTTCCTTAGAATGTTAGGGAGAAAAACTTAAGGAGTTAATGAATGGAGTTTTTATACCAGATCTTTGGTTGGATGTTATTCCAGATTTATGGAATTGTTCATAATTATGGATTATCAATCATTATTTTTACAATATTTATGAAGGTATTGTTATTACCGCTAAATATTAAACAAACGAAATCCATGAAGGATATGCAACGCCTTCAACCGGAATTACAAAAGCTTAACAAGAAGTACAAGAATAACAAAGAAAAATTAAATGAAGAGACGCTAAAACTCTACAAAACCTTTAAGGTTAATCCTGCCGGGGGCTGTCTGCCGATTTTATTACAATTTCCCATCCTGATCGGGCTTTATCAGACCCTGCTTCATCCCGAAACCTGGGTCTTCGTTAACGGAACCATCAGTGAAGTCGATATGTCTTTTTTATGGATGGATAGTTTAAGTGTACCGGACCCGATTTATGTATTGCCAATCTTAGCTGCTTTATTTACCTTTATCACTCAGAAATTTACCATGGCAGCACAACCGGCAACGAATCCGGATGATCCCAATGCCAAAACTCAGAAAATTATGCTTTATGCCATGCCAATTATGATTGGGTATATTTCTATTTCCATGCCAGCAGGGGTAGCACTTTACTGGGTCGTACAGAATATCTTTACCTTTGTACAACAATTTATTATGATGCGAATTCCGGAACCAGATTATACTATTGAAGAAGCGGAACGCCGGGTTCGTGAAGCGGAAGAAGAGCGTAAAGCGGAATTAGCGGCCAGACGAGCGGCGGCTAACCCCAATGCCCCAAAAAGCAGTAAAAAAGATCAGACTGATGGACCCAAAAAACCATTAACCCGACCAGCTTCTCAGAAGAAAATTCAAAGTTCAAAAAACAATCAGTCTGCGGAGCAGCGAAAAAAACCATCAGTTGAAATTCCCGAGCGCGATGCAGCCCAGGAAGAAGCCTATCAAAAAGCCAAGGAACGTTATGATAACAAGTAAAAAATGATGACTAAAAGCTTAAGGAGAGGGAAAATGAATAAGACAGTAACGGGCACTGGTAAAACCGTAGAAGATGCGATTAACCATGGTTTGCAACAGCTTGGTGTGACAAAGGAACAAGTTGAAACAAATGTATTGCAATTACCGGACAGTGGTTTAATGAAAATATTTGGGAAAAAAGAAGCCATTGTTGAGGTCTCACTGATAAACAATCCTGAACAGCGGGCCCTTGATTTTTTAAATGATGTCCTCAATGCCATGAAAATTAATTGTAAAATCAATACCCGTCTTGAGGATAAAGTATTATTCATTGATCTGGAAGGGAAAGACATGGGGGTTTTAATTGGACGCCGTGGTCAAACCCTGGATTCGCTCCAATATTTAGTTAGCTTGGTTATCAATCGGCAACATGAAGAATATGTTCGGGTTATTCTGGACACTGAGAACTATCGGGCGAAGCGGGAAAAAACCCTTGAAGATCTTGGGGAAAAAATGGCCAATAAGGCAGTTTATTATCAAAAGAAAATGCTGCTGGAACCCATGAATCCTTCAGAACGAAGGGTCATTCACGCAAAACTCCAGAATCACGACAAGGTTTTTACCTTTAGTGAGGGAGAGGAACCCTATCGTCGGGTTGTTATTCAATTAAAAGATAAAAACTAAAAAAAGGCACTTTGCAAATTAGCTTAAGCGTTAATTGTAAAGTGCCTTTTTATTTGGATCTTACTTGTAAACATCAGGTTTTTATTATATTATTAGAGATTAGGAAACAATTATTGAAACAGGAGAATAAATTGGAAGCCTTATTACAAAATGAAGATACCATTGCTGCAGTAGCTACCGGTATGGGTGGTGCCGGAATCGGTATTATCCGAATCAGCGGGCCCGATGCCGTTGAACTGGGAAACAAACTGTTTGTCAACCCCCGGGGAAAAACCCTGTTAGCAGCTGGCAGTCATGAATTGGTTTATGGACGGGTTGTTGACCCAGCTACCAAAAAAGACATTGATGAGGTGCTGGTTTCAAAAATGCTGGCGCCCCATTCCTATACCGCTGAAGATGTCGTCGAGATAAATTGCCATGGGGGAATTGTCCCGATGCGCAAAATTTTAAAACTGGTTATTACCAGTGGAGCCCGACTGGCCGAACCGGGAGAATTTACCAAGCGGGCTTTTTTAAATGGGAGAATGGATTTGACTCAGGCTGAAGCGGTTATTGACATCATCAATGCCAAAACCGAAAAAAGTCTGGAATATTCAGTGGCCCAGCTGGAAGGACGACTGTCTCACAAACTGGAAGAACTGGATAATATTTTAGTGGGAATTCTTTCACATATGGAAGTCAATATTGATTATCCTGAATACGATATTGAAGAAATATCATATGATTTTGTGAACAGCCAGATTTTAGAGTTGTTAAACAAGATCAAAGAAATTCTGACTGTGGCAGAAACCGGCAAAATTTACCGGGAGGGGATCACAACTGCGATTCTCGGTGAGCCAAATGTGGGAAAATCGTCGTTACTAAATACCTTGTTAATGGAAAACAAAGCCATTGTCACCGATATTCCCGGCACCACCCGGGATACCATTGAAGAATATCTTAACATTGAAGGGATTCCCTTTAAGATTATTGATACTGCCGGAATCAGAGAAACAGATAATCTGGTGGAAAAAATCGGCGTTGAAAAATCAAAGGCGCTTTTAAACCAAACCAATCTGGTGATTTTTATGCGGGATATTTCTAAAGAAATGTCTACTGGAGAAAAGGAACTCATTGAATTGCTTAAAAATCGCAAAACCATTTATATTGCTAATAAGACCGATGCTATTTGTGGGATGGATGTAAAGATCCCAGAGCCATGGATACCGATGTCCCTATTGGAAGATCAGGGGATCGAAACCCTGCGACAAAAAATGCTGGAAATGGTTTTTGAAGGAACGGTCAGTCAGGAAGCGGATTACCTGATTACCAATACCCGACACATTCAGTTACTGGAAACAACAAAAACCAGTCTGGAAAATGCTATTAACACCATGGCCAGCCAAATGCCACTGGAACTTGTCAGTATTGACGTGATGGAAGCCCTGGAAGCGCTTCGTGGCATTACCGGCAAAGCCGTTGGGATGGATATCATCGATCAGATTTTTAAAAATTTTTGCATTGGAAAGTAGAGGAAAGAAAATGACATATCCAGGAGGAGACTACGACATTATCGTCATCGGTGCCGGTCATGCCGGTTCTGAAGCAGCTCTGGCCAGTGCCCGAATTGGTTTTAAGACATTATTATTAACCATCAATCTGGATTCGGTGGCAATGATGCCCTGTAATCCATCCATCGGTGGTACCGGAAAAGGACATCTGGTTCGGGAAATTGATGCCCTTGGCGGTGAAATGGGAAAAAACATTGATGCAACGATGATTCAGTGTAAGATGTTAAATACGGCAAAAGGTCCGGCGGTACATTCGTTGCGGGCTCAGGCCGATAAAAAAGCCTATCAATTCAGAATGAAGGAAGTAATCGAGAATCAGGAGAATTTGCTGTTAAAACAGCAGGAGGCGACTGAAATTATTGTCGAAGATGGCAAGATCACCGGGGTAATGGTTAATACCGGGGCAGTTTACAGCTGTAAGGCAGCGATTATCTGTAGCGGCACCTATTTAAAGGGCCGGATTATTATCGGTGATGTTCAGTATGATGGCGGGCCCAACGGTTTATTTCCAGCCATGTATTTATCAGAGAGCCTTATAAAAAATGGTATTGAGTTGCAACGTTTTAAAACCGGAACCCCGGCCCGGGTTGATGCCAAAACTCTGGATTATTCAAAAATGATTATTCAGGAGGGCGACGATCAGATTGTTCCTTTTTCATTTGAAACCGACTCAATAAAAATTGATCAGGTGCCCTGTTACCTGACCTATACCAACCCGCAAACCCACCAAATTATTAATGCCAACATTGAACGCTCGCCGCTTTATACCGGCGAAGTCGTAGGAATTGGCCCTCGTTATTGCCCATCGATTGAAACTAAGGTAATGCGTTTTCATGACAAGGAACGACATCAGATTTTTATGGAGCCGGAAGGATTAAATACCAATGAAATATACGTCCAGGGGATGTCCTCTTGTTTACCGGAAGATGTTCAGATTGCTCTATACCGAACGGTGCCGGGAATGGAAAAAGTGGAGTTTATGCGTTCGGCCTATGCCATTGAATATGACTGCATCCATCCGACCCGATTAAAGCCTTCGCTTGAATCCAAGGCAGTAGCCGGTTTATTTTTTGCCGGACAAATCAATGGTACCTCCGGTTATGAAGAGGCCGGAGCCCAGGGATTGATTGCCGGTATTAATGCATCGCTCTATTTACGGGGTGAACAGCCGGTGATCATCGATCGGTCTGAAGGTTATATTGGTGTACTCATTGATGATATCATTACCAAGGGAATTGATGAGCCATACCGAATGATGACTTCCCGGGCTGAATATCGGCTATTGTTGCGACAGGATAACGCCGATCTGCGGTTAACTGAGATCGGACACCGGGTCGGGCTAATCAGCGAGAGCCGGTATCAAAAGTTCCTGGAGAAAAAGGAACAGATTAAACAAGAGATAACTCGGCTCAATCAGGTTATTGTTAAACCCAATCAGGAAAACAATGCAGTTCTTAGATCACTTGGCAGTTCGGAGATTTTGCATGGTTTATCAATCGGTGAACTGATTCGTCGGCCGGAAGTTAAGTATCAACAAACGGCTGTTTTTGATCCGGAACGACCGGTGTTACATTGGAGTGTGGTCGAGCAGGTGGAAGTTCAGATTAAGTACGAGGGTTACATTAAAAAGCAACTGCAACAGGTTGAGCAGTTTAAAAAGCTTGAACACAAACTGATTCCGACCGATCTTGATTACCCCCAAATTGGCGGACTGCGAATTGAAGCAGCTGAAAAACTGCAAGAAATCAAACCATTGTCAATTGGTCAGGCATCCCGAATTTCTGGCGTTTCGCCAGCAGACATTTCAGTATTGTTAATTGCCTTGGAGCAACGCCGACGAAGTGGAGATCAGAAGGGAACGGATAATGAATAAACGTATTGAAGAATTAATACATCGGGGTAAAACTGCCGAAATAATAATTAATGAAATTCAGGCAGAAAAGTTGATTGCTTATATGGATCAGCTCCTGGAACGAAATAAACAGATCAATCTAACTCGGATTATTGATGAAGATGAATTTATCAGGCTTCATCTACTTGATTCTTTGACATTACTTAAATTAATAAAAAACCCCCGGATAAGCATTTTAGATGTCGGAACCGGGGGCGGTTTTCCGGGCATTCCGCTGGCGATCATGCTGGAAGAGGCCAAGATTACGCTAATGGATTCAACAAAAAAGAAGCTTAATGTCGTCCAGTCCATCGCTTCTGAGTTAGGGATCAACAATATAAATACCCTTCATGGCAGAGCTGAAGAATTAGGACAAGATCATAGATACCGGGAGAAATATGAAGTGGTCGCCTCTCGGGCGGTGGCAAATTTGACGCTGCTATCCGAGTATTGTTTACCGCTGACAAAGGTTGGGGGACAGTTTCTATCGATGAAAGGAAGAGACTATCAGGAGGAGTTAAATGCTGCCCAAATACCGATTGATGTTTTAGGTGGAAAAATTACAACAATTGAAAAGGGTTTGTTACTGCAAAGTGAGTTTGTTCATGTTATAATAAATATAAAAAAAGTCAAACCTACCCCAGCTAATTTTCCGAGGATTCATGGTAAGATTAAAAAAGAAGCGTTTCCAATCCAGTATAAATAGTACAAGCATAAATAAAGGGTTATATGATAGTATTTGAGCTGGTTTTTGACAGATGTTTCACGTGAAACATCTGTCAAAAACAGTGTATCGCAGCTTGCGTTGACAATCACATGTTTCACGTGAAACATTGCTGGCAGTCAGAAATTTCAGGATAACAAACCAATGATCAGTAAACAAAGTTGTGAAAGTGATTGAGTGATTTAATTAAGGAGCAAAGTATGGCAAAAATCGTGGCAGTATTTAATCAAAAAGGTGGTGTTGGTAAAACGACCACAAATATCAACTTAACCACTGCCCTTAGTTTAGAAGGATATCGAGTACTGGTTATTGATATTGATCCGCAGGGAAATACCAGTAGTGGGTTTGGAATTGAAAAGAATAATCTGGAAAAAAGCGTCTATAATGGAATTATCCATGGTGATAATTTTAAAGAAATTATTCTGACAACTTCTTACGAAAATCTTCATATTCTGCCATCCCACCCCGATTTAGCTGGAGCAGAAATTGAATTGACAAATATGCCACAACGAGAATTGCGCCTTAAAAATAGTATTGAAAATATCAAATCATTTTACGACTATATCTTCATCGACTGCCCACCATCACTAGGATTATTAACAATCAATGCCTTGGCGGTGACAAATACGGTATTGATTCCCATCCAATGTGAGTTTTATGCATTGGAAGGCGTGAGTCAACTGATGAATACGATCAGTCTGGTAAAACAGGGATTAAATCCCCATTTAGAAATAGAAGGTGTCCTGATGACCATGTTTGACAGCCGCACCAACTTATCAAATCAGGTTGTCGATGAAGTGGTTGATTATTTCAAAGAAAAGGTTTATGACACCATGATCCCCCGCAATGTCCGCTTGGCCGAAGCCCCCAGCTATGGGCAGACTATCTTTGAATACGCCAGCGGATCAAAGGGATCAAAAGCATATCTGGCCCTCGCAAAAGAGTTTGTACAAAGACAGGAGTAGTTATGGGAAAAAGCACAGGTTTAGGTAAAGGTCTTAGAGCGTTATTTCCCGATGATGCAGTGGTTGTTCCTTCGCAAAAAGATGAAGTGCTGGAGGTTGACGTTGAAAAGTTGGTTTTCTATGTCAGAACAAATAATGTTCGGCCCAATCCAAAACAACCGCGAAAAAGTTTTGACCGAATTAAGCTAGAAGAATTAGGGGCATCAATTAAAGAACATGGCATTCTCCAACCGTTGGTGGTTAAACCGGAAACGAAGGGTTATACCATTATTGCTGGAGAGAGACGTTGGCGAGCCGCCAATATGATTGGCCTTAAAGAGGTGCCGGTAATTGTAAAAGATCTGCCGCCAGAAGAAGTTCTGGAAATCGCCATCATTGAAAATGTTCAACGGGAAAATCTCAATAGCATCGAAGAAGCGCTGGCCTATGAAGCGTTAATGGAGAACTTTAATCTGACGCAGGGGGAAATTGGTATTCGGATTGGAAAAAGTCGTACCGCCATTGCCAACACCCTCAGGTTATTAAAACTGCCTCAAAGCATTCAAGAACAATTGGCTCAAGAAAAAATCACATCGGGGCATGCCCGGGCGATTCTGATTCTGGAAGATCCCGAAAAAATGGAAGCCTTTGCAAGCGAGATCATTGAAAAAGGAATGAGTGTCAGAGAAGCAGAGAATCGCATAAAAAAAATGCAGAGTGAAGGTCTGGTAAAGCCACTTCAGAAAAAAAAAGACAATAGTAGTGGATATATAGCAGAAATTCAGGAAGCTTTGGAAAGAAAATTCGAAACCAAAGTCCATTTAAGTAATCGTGGAAAAAAAGGAAAAATAGAGTTTGTCTATTCATCGCTGGAAGAATTGGATCGTTTACTCGAGCGATTGGGATATGAAAAAGAAAACTAGAATCAGTCGAACTGTGACAATTCAATTATGAAATGGAGAAAATAATGAATCAAATCAAAAGAAAGAGACGACTGTCAGCGTTGGAAGCAGCAGTATTGGGCAATATCCTTTATATTGTGATTGTACTGATCTTCAAAAATATATTTGATCTGACCCGAACAAGTAATTTTGACTATCTATTTAATGGCATCCAATTAATAACAATTGGTGCGTTCTGGATCATCCTGTTTACCGTTTGCTTTAAAAACATCAGTGGCAATGAAAAACCAAAGACACTGCGGTATGTTGTCTATAGTCTGATTCCCATAATCGTCCTAACCGGGACATTGACAGTGGTATCCACCATGTTTCCGGGACAGGATACAAACAGTATCTGGAATCAGTTTGCTTTTATTGCAGCACCCACTATATTTTGGTACTTGCCCTTTGGGTTAATTTATCAATTAGTTGGTGGTGAGCTGTCTGTTTTTCTGTTATTTGGAATAGCGCTGGTAATGACCATTGTCTTTCAGGTGATTGGGATTGTACTCGGCCGAATTGTGGGCCGAAAGTATTGGGAAGAAACCAAAGCCGAAGATCAGCGGGATCTGGAGTATGATCTCGAAGCGAAAAAAGAAAAGAAAAAAAACCGTCGAAAATCACGAGGACCGAAACGGGAGAGTATCGGCCTGGAAGGGCTTTCCAACGAACAAATCAATGAAGGTTTTACGCCCAGAGAGACAGAAATCATGACAGAAGTCATCATTGACGATACCTATGTAGCTCCCGAGCGCGGGAATGTAAAAAAAACCCGCTTTAAGAAATCAGAAACAGGATTGTTTGAAACCAATGAGCCCATTATCGAAGAAAAGCCATTTGGTTCAGAAAAAGTTTCGCTTTCCTACGAAAGCGAAATAAAACCAGCGGCAATGCCGGACATCGCAACCGACACAGAGTTCAGTAACGAACCCTCACAAACGGCAGGGGAATGGAATCTTTCCCAACCCATCGAGCTGGAGAATCTCAATAAAGGGTTGAATCAACATGAAGAATCGGATGATAAATCCTTCTTGATGGAAACCAGTGCTGTGCGGATCATCAACGAAGAGGACATTGAAGCATATTACAGGAATAAAAAATGAGTTTTCAAACACTGACATCACTTGATTTAATAGGTATCCTGATTTGCGTGCTATCAGGAATTATAGGATTCAAACGAGGTGCAATAAATACCCTGATCAGTTTCGGGGGATTTATTGCATCTTTTGTAATCGCCTGGTTTTTTTCACCATTGCTGGCGGATTGGTTGATTCAGTCGGGCATGCTCAACAATCTTTTTACTACAATTAACATTGATGCGATTTCCCAGTCGCTGATGGATCTGGGTGCCCAGCAAAGTGGTTTAACCAATGCTCTTTTAGGTGAAGCCGCTATGAGTAGCGGACAATCCATCTTGGATCAGGGCATTACCGTAATAACAGAAGTGATCAAACATGGTATTGCCAACAGTATCAGTTTTGGAATTCTCGTTATGGGGGTATCGGTGTTGTGTTGGTTGCTGCAGGCCATCTTTCTGGGAATCTCAAAACTTCCTGTTATTGGAATCCTTAATCGGCTGGCGGGGGCGATAATCGGAGTGGTTTTAGGGGCAGCCATCATTGCAGTAATGCTTTGGATATTTTCCGTGATTAATCTTGCAACGGGAGGAGTATCCAATCTGCCCACCGTTGAAGCGAGCAGTTTGTTAACCACTTGGATACCAATTGGGCTTAACGTTATCGGAATTCAATAGGAGTTAATTATGGAATATTTAACAACAAGTTTTTCTTCGTATCTCAATCAATTTGATTTTTCACATTTACTGCAAAAATGCCTGGTTTCGGGGATCGTTCTAATTGCGGTTGTGATCAGTATAAAAATCACTTTTGGTATTGTCGACCGGATTTTTGATGGTGAAAAAGCAGGGCTTGAACCCCGGGATGCCCGCCGCATTGTTACTCTGAATCATGTGACAAAAACCGCTGCCAGAGCAAGCATCTGGACCCTGGCGGGTTTGATTATTCTGGGCCAATTCATTAATGTGGGTTCATTGCTGGCAGTAGCTGGAGTTGGAACCCTGGCCATTGGTTTTGGGGCGCAGGGGATTGTGGAAGATGTGATGAGTGGCTTTGTAATTGTTTTTGAAAATCAATTTAGTGTTGGTGATTATGTGATCATTGATGAGACGCACTATGGGATCGTTGAGACGATTGGGATGCGCACAACCAGCGTCCGGGAATTTAATGGGGGGCTCTTTATCATTCATAATGGGAAAATCGATCGCCTCGTCAATTATTCTAAGGGTCATATGAAAGCAATTGTTGAAGTCAGCATTGCTTATGAAGAAAACATCGACAAGGTCATGACAATCCTCGAAGAAATCTGCACAGATCTATATGAAAACCATGAAGAGTTATTTAAAATTCGGCCTGAAGTTCAGGGAATCACCCGACTTGATCCATCTGCAGTTGTTATCCGGGTTGTATGTGAAGAAGATGCGGCATCAAAATTTGCGGCAGAAAATTTACTGCGGCAACGAATCAAAACGGTATTTGACGAAAAAGGAATTGAAATTCCCTACAATAAAACCGTGATATATAATCAAAATTCGGTCAAAATGATGGACAAAAAAGAAGCAGAGGTGAAATATGGAAACTAAGGTTTATTCATTAGGGGATCGGGTAGAAATGAAAAAAAAGCATCCCTGCGGAAGCTTTCAATGGGAAATTATCCGGGTCGGGGCCGATATTAAAATAAAATGTCTGGGTTGCGGCCATATTGTTATGCTTCAGCGGTCAAAATTCAATAAACAGATTAAGAAAATTCTGAGCGGTGAGAGCAAGGGAGAAGTATGAAAGAATTTTTTATGACCCAATGGAATGGAGCAGAAACCTACTTTGAAAAACATTTAAAACCAACCTTCTTTTTTTGTCTGACGTTTTTTGTGGTTATGAGTATTTTAAACACCCTGCTTTTTCTGAGTGACCCGGGCTTGAGTCAGAGTTATTTTAATGAGTTGCAGGCGTTGTTTAATCAGAAAGAATTTTTAGATGGTACCGGGGTTGATCTCTGGCTGGGTATTTTTTTAAATAATGTGATTGCCAGTGGAATCAGCAGTCTTTTAGGGGTTGTTCCATTTTTATTTTTGCCAATGTTTTCGCTGGCTTCCAATGCGATTATTATTGGTTTGATCGGTGCAGTGTATCAAACCAATGGCATTGGTTGGTTTGCTTTTCTGGTGGGGGTTTTGCCCCATGGTATGATTGAGATTCCGGCTCTGGTTTTAGGGGTAACGCTGGGTGTGCATCTCTGTTTACAATTATCAAAAACAATTTTACGAAGAAGCCTAAAGGGTGAGCTAAAACAGGCGGCGATAGGATGTTTGCGAATTTATTTATTGTGGCTGATTCCACTTTTCTTTCTAGCTGCTTTTATAGAAACATTTATGACACCAATTATATTTGGTGCAGTTGTGCCTGCCTGAAATAAAAAATAAAAGAAAATCCTTGCATGAATTGTAAGATGTGATATAATTAAAAGCTGTAATCCTTGCTCGCTGGAAAAGTGAGCCATAGTCCATGAGGAGGTGAAATGGAATGAGAAAGTATGAAACACTATTTGTTTTAAAACCGGATCTTGAGAAAGAAGCGATTGAAGAACTTGTCGGCAAAGTGAAGGCTGTTATTGAAGCAGCTGGAGAAATTGAAAAAGTCGACGAATGGGGCAAACGAAAGTTAGCCTACGAAATCGATAAAAAGTATCAAGAAGGATTCTATGTTTTAATCGACTTTAAAGCTGATAACTCAGTTCTTGATGCATTAGATCATTTATACAAAATTAACGAACAGTTTATTCGAAGCATCGTTATTAAAAAAGAGAAATAGGGGGCAATTCTGTGAATAAAGTAATTCTCGTAGGAAGACTAACCCGTGATCCTGAGGTGAAAAACACTACAACAGGCAGAGCAGTCGCTTCATTTACCTTAGCGGTGGATCGTCGTTTTAAAAACAAAGATGGTCAAAAAGAAGCAGACTTTGTGCCAGTCGTCGTGTGGGGAAAACAGGCAGAAATTGCTGGACAATATTTGTCAAAGGGTAGCCAAATTGGTGTATCAGGACGACTACAGGTAAGAAGTTACGACGCACAGGATGGTCAACGACGTTATGTGACGGAAGTTGTTGCCGATGAGATTAGTTTTCTCTCATCCGGCCGGAGAGATTCGAACGCCGGATTCCAGCAAACTTCAGCGCCACAATCCAATAATAATATGTCAGTAATGGGATTAGATGAAGATTTTCATCTGATGGCCGATGATGACGATATACCTTTTTAAGATAGGAGGAAAATACAATGCCAAAACCATTTAAAAAGCGAAGAAAAGTTTGTGAGTTTTGCGAACGAAAAGTAGAAAATGTTGACTATAAAGATGTAGTTACGTTAAAAAAATTCGTTTCTGAACGTGGAAAAATTCTACCAAGACGAGCAACCGGCACCTGTGCTAAACATCAGAGAAAGGTAACTGAAGCCATTAAACGTGCGCGAAATGTTGCCCTATTACCATATAGCTCAAACAATTAAAAACGCAAAGCTGTTTGTTTCAGGAAGGATCTGGAGCGAACAGCTTTTTCTTTTTCACCAATGAGCAACATAAATCCTTGGGCGAAGAACCTGTAACAACGCACCAGGCAAATGATTCTGCCGGGAAGGTTAGGAAGAATTGTGGGAGAAATTAAAAATCAGAGCAAACAAAAATAATAGGCATTTTCCGTTAATATGATATAATGGTTCAGTAACTTTTTATAGAGTAATAAAAGGTATATGGTAATACGTAAGTTACCAATTTGGAGGATCAATGAAAACACGTGGAATAACAGAAGGTGCCATGTTTTGTGCCCTGGGAGTCATTCTTACCTTAGTTAGCTATTATTTACCTTTTTTTGTGCTATTGGTATTTTTTATACCGGTACCAATGGTGGTATTGGGAAAACGCCAGGGCCTGAAGGTGAGTATTCTTTCTTGCATTGCGGCCACGATTCTGATTGGTCTTTTTTTGGGACCGCTCAATGCGATTTCTTTTGGGGCGCTGATGCTCTTTGTGGGCTGCAGTCTGGGATTTGCCTATAATCGGGATTATTCACCGGTTTTTAAAGTTGCCATCGGAATTGTTGGTTTTGCGATTTTGCTGATTGCGGTGGTGGCCAGTTATGAATGGGTGATGGGGATTGGTTTTACCAGCCTGTTGTTACAGACCCTGGAACAGAGTACCAGTGAGGTGATGACGTTTTATCAAACGGCCAATATTATGGATGCCGAACAGTTGGCAATGGCCAAAACGGCCATGGATAAAAACATAGAAATGATGAAGCTGGCATTACCGAGTGCTTTTCTGTTACTGCCAGTTGTATTTGGGATGGTCAATGTGATCGTTTCGGATATGATTTTAAAACGCATCGGCTATCCGGTTAAAACCTTCAAACCGCTGAGCCAATGGGAAATGCCAACAAGCCTTAAATATTTTTTGATGGTACTGATCCTCGGTGATTTTATCATCAGTATGTTTCAGGTTACCACGATCCCGCAGATTTATATTGTCACGGTGATGAATTTTGTCAATATTATTTTCCTCATTATGGGACTGTCATTGATTTTAAACTATCTGGAATACAAGAAATTGACGAACAAGGGGTTAAACGTGCTGGTAGTCATTTTAAGCTTATTGTTTAGCTCACTGGTAACCATTTTAGGGATCGCAGATACTTACATCGGAATTCGTCGGATTTTTCGAAGGGAGTCCCAGATCAAATGAAAGAGTCAAAAAAAGATATTGTCCGATTTGCGTTAGCGGCACAGTTGATTGTCTCTCTGGTACTTGGTTTTTATAATATCTTCCTGGGAATTGGTGGCGTTGTTATCTTTGTGATCCTGATCATGTATTACACTAAAAACACCACCATTGATGAAATCAAAATTGATAAAGCCATTGATGAAATTTACAGTGATCTCGATAAGATTAATCAGGAACGGATGTATGAAATGCCGATTGCCATGGCGATTGTTGATAATGAAGGCATCATTTATTGGTATAACCAGGCATTTGGAAAGGCGTTTAAAAAAGAAAAAGAAGGTTTATTCAAAAAAAATATTATTACCGAATTGGATTTTAATCTGACCGCCGCCATCAAGGCCGATGAATTTACCTTCCATTATGAAGAACGGGACTATGGCGTGGTGACCAATGCGTTCTCTGACAAAATCCATAGTTTTGAACTGCTGCATTTTTTTGATATCACCGAACAAAGTAAGCAACGACAGCTGTACCGGAAAAATTCACCGCTGTTTTGCTACATCGTCATCGACAATTATGATGATATCATTGAGCAGATTCCCAGTCATAAGCGTTCGGCGATTCTTGGAAAGGTCGATCTGAAGCTTAACGAATGGGCGAAACAGCTGGGCAGTGTTATCATTGAGTATGAAAGTGACCGTTATCTGATGATTTTTGAGCGGGGAAAAATCTGTGCTCTGCAAAAAGAGAATTTTAAAATACTTGATGAAATTCGGGAAATCGAAAATGATGAAAAAGTGCCGATTACCCTCAGTATTGGTATTGGTATCTCTGAAAGTATTCTGGGGATTATCGAATCCCAGGAATTGTCCCATTCAGCCCTGGATATTGCCCTGGCTCGGGGCGGTGATCAGGCCGTGGTCCGCCAGGATGAAAAAATGTCCTTTTACGGGGGCAAAAGCGAAGCTACCGAAAAAAGAACCAAGGTTAAAGCCCGGGTTAAGGCTTACGGTCTGAAAGAGCTGATCAAAGAGTCGGATCATGTTCTGATGATGGGTCATCAGAATCCGGATATGGACTGCCTGGGTTCGGCGGTCGGGTTGCTGGGAGCCTGTAAATCCCTTGGTAAAGAAGGAAAAATTGTGATCCGGGAGATTAATTATTCGATCAAATCGCTGTTTGATTATCTGTTGGAGAATGAAGCCTATCAGGATGCCTTTATTACCCCCAAAGAAGCCGAAAGCTATGCCACTAAAAACACCCTATTAATTATTTTAGACACCCAAACCGTCAATTATCTGGAGATGCCCTCCCTGGTTGATCAGATCCCCAAAATCGTGGTGATCGATCATCATCGGCGTTCTGGAAAAGCCATTAAGGAAACGCTGCTGACTTATACGGAAGCCTATGCTTCGTCCACCTGTGAACTGGTGACTGAGCTGCTGCAGTATTTTGATGAGAAGAGCCAGCTCAATGTCATTGAAGCCAACGCGTTAATGGCGGGGATGTGTATGGACACCAAGATGTTCACCTTAAAAACAGGGGTGCGAACCTTTGAAGCTGCCTCTTACTTAAGGCGAAAGGGAGCCGATACGCTAATCAGTAAAATTTTGCTGCAGGATGATCTCAATACCTATACGGCCAAATCGGATGCTGTCAAAAATGCTAAAATTTATTTTGATAACATTGCGATCTCAACTTTTGAGAACAATACCGATTATGGCAAGGTGATTGCTGCCCAGGCAGCGGATGAACTGTTAAATATCAAGGGGATTGTGGCTTCCTTTATCATTCTTAAAAATGAAGAGGGGCTGGCCATCAGTGCCCGCTCCATGGGCGAGGTCAATGTTCAGGTTATCTTAGAGAAATTGGGTGGTGGCGGCCATTTGGCCATTGCCGGAGCACAGTTCCCCGGTGAAAAAAACATTGAAACCGGCGTCGAGCTATTGCTCACTGCTATAAAAAAATACAAGAAGGAGAATGGATCATGAAAGTAGTCTTATTGGAAAATGTAAAAAATGTTGGAAATAAAGGTGATATTGTTGATGTAAAGGATGGTTATGGCCGGAACTTTTTGATTAAAACCGGTAAGGGCGTCATTGGTAATAAAGAAAATATTGCCATGGCGGAAACGACTAAAGCTGAAGAAGCACAAAAAGTCGCAGCCGAACGACAGGCTGCTGTTGAACTGGCAAAAATAATCGATGAAACGGAAATTACTATTACCGAACGGGCTGGCGAAGACGGCAAACTGTTTGGCTCGGTTACCAGCAAAGACATTGCTGAAGCTCTGGAAAATCAAAAAGGCATCAAGGTTGATAAGCGCAAAGTTGAACTGGAAATGCCGTTGCGTAATGTGGGTCGGGCCGAAGTCAAAGTTAAAACCTATCAGGGCGTGGTCGGAAAACTGACCGTGCTCATCAAAGGCGAAGCCTAGGAGACTAAGCGGTGATGAATCCCAAAGTCCCGCCCCATAATATTGAAGCCGAACAGTCGGTGCTAGGCGCCATCCTGATGGATGAGTCCAATATTGCCCGGGCTGAAGAGCTATTGTCCCCCCAGGATTTTTATCGGGGCGGCCATAAAGAAATCTATGAAGCGATGCTTTCTCTTCACAACGAGAGAAAGCCCATTGACACCGTTACCCTGATTAATGCCCTTAGAAACCGGGGAGTTCTGGAAAAAATCGGCGGAATTGGTTATCTCAGTGAATTGGTCGAGATGGTGCCGATTCATCGGAATTATCTGGAATACTGCCAGATTGTTCATGAAAAGGCGGTGATTCGTAATCTGATTCATACGGCCACCCAGATTCTTGAAGACAGCTATGGTCAGTATGAGAATATCGGGGATGTGATTGATCGGGCCGAACAGGAAATCTTCAAAGTTTCCCAGGGTCGACGAACGGGTGATTTTCAGAGCATTCAGGAAACCCTGGCCACCACCCTGGCCCAGATTGAAGCGATTGAAAGTAAAAAAGGTAAACTCACCGGAATTGAAACCGGTTTTACCGAGCTTAACCATATTACCTCCGGCTTGCAGCCCTCCGATCTGATTATTGTGGCTGCCCGACCATCAATGGGGAAAACCGCCTTTGCCTTGAATATCGCCCAAAATGCGGCCATCAAAGATAACCGCTCGGTGGCGATTTTCAGTCTCGAAATGTCCAAGGAACAGCTGGTACAGCGTATGCTGTGTGCCGCCTCATTGGTGGACAGCAATAACGTTAGAACCGGTAATCTCAGCAAGGAAGACTGGGAACGAATGGTGGTTGGTTACAATACCCTTTACGGCGCCAGTATTTTTATAGATGATACCCCGGGGATTACGGTTTCAGAAGTCCGTTCCAAATGTCGGCGGCTAAAAACCGAAAAAGCCCTGGATTTGATTGTCATTGACTACCTGCAACTGATGAGCGGCGGTGGTCGGACTGAAAACCGGCAGAATGAAATTTCTGAAATGTCCCGGGGCTTAAAAGCCCTGGCCCGGGAAATGGAAGCGCCAGTGATTGCTTTGTCACAGCTCAGCCGGGCCCCGGATGCCCGAACCGATCACCATCCGGTCATGTCGGATTTGCGTGAGTCTGGTTCGATCGAGCAGGATGCCGATGTGATCATGCTTTTATACCGGGAATATTATTACGATAAAAACCCGGAATTAAAAAACTTATCTGAGGTAATCATTGCCAAGCAACGTAACGGTCCAACCGGAACCGTACGCCTGGCCTGGATACCCGAATATACAAAATTCAACGATCTGGCTGTGGGTTATAATGAAGATGACTACGGCCCGGATGCGTTTGCATAAAGGAAGAAGAACATGAAATATGATGTAATCATCATCGGGGCTGGCCCCGGTGGTATTTTTGCCGCCATGGAACTGGCCAAAAAGAACAAGGAACTTAAAATATTGATGCTGGAAAAGGGCAATTCGATTGAAAAACGGATCTGTCCCAAGCGTCAGACCAATGTCTGCATTGGTTGCAAACCCTGTAATATTACTACCGGATTTGCCGGAGCCGGGGCCTACTCGGATGGCAAACTATCGCTTTCACCGGATGTCGGCGGCGAGCTGCCGGAATACATTGGCTATAACACCACGGTTGATCTGATTAAATATGTGGATGATCTCTACATTGAGTTTGGTGCCGACAAGCGCGTTCATGGCCTGGATGATCCCGATAAGATCCGGGATATTCGTACCAAGGCGATCCAGAGCAATTTAAAACTGATTGAATGTCCGGTTCGTCACATGGGCACCGAGGTCGGTTATACCATTTATCAGCGGATTCAAAATTACTTAATCAACGATCTGGGCATCGACATTAAGTTTAGAACACCGGTGCAAAGCCTGGTAGTCGAAGATAATTCTGTCGTCGGCGTGGTCGCCAAAGGTGAAACCTACCGGGCTGACAAGGTATTGGTGGCTGTGGGCCGGGATGGCTCGGAATGGTTTACCTCGATGTGCGAAGAATACAAGGTGGAAACCAAGGTCGGGAAAATCGATATCGGCGTCCGTTTGGAAACCCGCAACGAGGTCATGCAGGAAATCAATGAGGCCCTTTATGAAGGTAAGCTGGTTTATTATACACCCACCTTTGATGACAGCGTCCGGACCTTCTGTTCCAACCCCGGCGGGGTTGTATCGACCGAATATTATGATAACCAGTTGGCGGTGGTCAATGGACACAGCTATAAATCCGACAACTTAAAAACCCATAACACCAATTTTGCCCTGCTGGTTTCTAAAAGCTTTACCGAACCCTTTAAAGAAGCGGTTGCCTATGGCAAGCACATTGCCGGGTTGGGAAATATGCTGACCGGCAACAAGATCATGGTACAACGCTACGGTGACTTCTTAAGAGGCCGCCGTACCACCGAAGAGCGGCTGATGCGTAATAATATCCGGCCGACCTTAATCGATGCGGTGCCCGGGGATCTCTGTTTAGTACTACCTTACCGGATTATGAAAGATATTGTCGAAATGATTCAGGCCCTGGATCATGTGTCACCCGGTCTGGCCAGTGATGAAACCCTGCTCTATGGGGTGGAGGTTAAGTTCTATTCCAATAAGGTGACCGTAGATAAAAACTTCCAGTCCAGCATTAAAAATCTCTACGTGCTGGGGGATGGCGCTGGAGTTACACGGGGCTTGATGCAGGCCTCCGCCAATGGGGTCTATGTGGCCCGAAACCTTTATAACGAATAGATGTCCGGAAAACTCTATATAGTCGGTACTCCGATTGGGAATCTGGATGATATGAGTATCCGGGGCCTAAAAGTCCTGCAGTCGGTGGATCTGATTGCTGCCGAAGATACCCGGCATTCGATTAAGCTGCTCAACCATTTTGAGATTTCTAAAAAAATGGTCGCCTATCATCAGCATAACGAACAGCAGTCGTGTGAGGGCCTGATTGAACTGCTAAAACAGGGTCAGAACATCGCCCTGATTTCTGATGCCGGAATGCCGCTGATTTCCGATCCGGGGTCAGTCCTGGTTAAAAGCTGTGTCGCTAATGCCATTGCCCTGGAAGTGGTGCCCGGCCCCAACGCCGGGCTCTGCGGCCTGGTGTTGTCAGGACTGGACACCCGTTCCTTTTTATTTCTCGGCTTTTTAGGTAAAGACAATAAGGCGGTTAAAGCAGGGATCAACCGGATTGAAGAATCAGTCGATACGGTGGTGCTTTATGAGTCCCCCCACCGTCTGCCAAAAACTCTGGAAATTTTGGTCAAGCAGGGGCTCGGTCACCGGCAGATGAGTATCTCCCGGGAGCTGACCAAACGCTATGAGGAAACCCGTTATGGTACCATCGCAGAACATCGGGACTATTATCAGGAAAATCCCCCCCGGGGCGAGTATGTCCTTTGTATTGAAGGCCGAACCGCCGATGAAGGTAAGGTGGCGTCTTCGCTGGAACTGGAAAGCCTGAGCCTGGAAGACCATCTAGCTCATTATCTGAAGTCCGGTTTGCCGGAAAAAGAAGCCATGAAAGCGGTGGCCAAAGACCGCAATATTTCAAGACGGGATGTTTATAACGCAGTTAAGCGATAAATCCCTTGAAAAAATCTGGAATTAAAGTATAATAGGGATAGCAATTAAATAAAAATTACAATGAAGAGAAGAGTAGGTGTGGATGCTGTGAAGAGAGAGCCGGGATGGTGAAAGCCGGTGACAGAAAAAGCATTGAAGATGGCCTCGGAGTAAGTTTGGGTGAATCGTTTAGCCCGAACCGCTTGACGCGATAAAACTTAAAGTTTTAAAAACTTATGAAGGCATTATTTGTGAGAATATTGTGAACTAAGGTGGTAACGCGAACCCTTCGCCCTTAACTGGACGGGGGGTTTTTTGTTGGATTAAACCCACCAAATACAGAAATATGAATAAAGGAGAACTTATGTCAGAAAAAACATTTTATATTACTACCCCCATTTATTATCCCAGTGGGAACTTGCATATTGGCCATACCTACACCACGGTGGCAGCCGATACGATTACCCGGTTCAAAAAACTGCAGGGTTATGACACTTACTTTTTAACCGGTACCGATGAGCACGGTCAAAAAATTGAAAAAGTGGCGGCTGAAGCGGGCGTTGCGCCCCAGGCCTATGTCGATGGGATTGTCACCGGCATTAAAAACCTCTGGGACACCATGAACATCAGTTACGATCAGTTTATCCGGACCACCGACCCTGAGCATGAAAAAACGATTCAGCGGATTTTTAAAAAGCTCTATGATCAGGGGGATATTTATAAATCCAACTACGAAGGCTGGTACTGTACCCCCTGTGAATCCTTCTGGACCGAAAGTCAATTAGTTGACGGAAACTGTCCCGACTGTGGTCGACCGGTAGAAAAAGCCGCCGAAGAAGCCTACTTCTTTAAAATGTCCAAATATGCCGACGATTTGCTCAAACATATTGAAGACCACCCCCATTTTATTCAACCGGAATCCCGCAAAAATGAAATGATCAATAACTTTATTAAACCCGGACTCCAGGATTTGTGCGTTTCCCGAACATCCTTTACCTGGGGCGTGCCAGTTGATTTTGATCCCGGTCATGTGGTTTACGTCTGGATTGACGCCCTGCCCAACTACATTTCGGCCCTGGGTTATCTCAATGACAAACCGGATCTGATGGAAAAATACTGGCCAGCGGATGTTCATCTGGTCGGCAAGGATATTATCCGCTTCCATACCATTTACTGGCCAATTATTTTGATGGCACTCAAATTACCACTGCCCAAACAGGTTTATGGCCACGGCTGGATTTTATTAAAAGGCGGAAAAATGTCCAAATCGGTGGGGAACGTGGTTGATCCGGTGGTTTTAGTCGACAAATATGGGGTTGATGCCTTGCGCTACCATGTGCTGCGGGAAATGAGCTATGGTTCGGACGGTGTTTATAACGAAGACCTGCTGGTCAGTCACATCAATTCTGACCTGGCCAATGACCTTGGCAATCTGCTTAGCCGGACCCTGGCGATGACCGATAAATATTTCGGTGGGATTATTCCCAAGCAACGGGAAAAAGAAGCCATTGACAGTGAACTGATTGATCTGGCTGAAAAAACGCCCGGGATTGTCAGTGACTACATGGATAAGCTGGATTTTAGCCGGGCCCTGGAAGAAATCTGGAAGCTGGTATCCCGTTCCAATAAATACATTGATGAAACCCAACCCTGGGTACTGGGCAAAAGTCCCGAAAAACAGGCTCGTCTGGCCCAGGTAATGTATAATCTGACCGAGTCCTTGCGGATCGTCACGGTGCTGATTTCGGCGGCAATGCCGGAAACCGCCCGAAAAATCGGCCAGCAATTAAACTGTCCGGCGGAATGTCTAACCTGGAACAGCATCCAGCAGTTTGGCGGCTATCCGGAAGGCCTCAAGATCGAACGCTGCGACGCCCTGTTCCCACGGATTGAGCTGGAAAAGAAAGCGGAACAGCCGGTTAAAGAAGCGAAAGTTAAGCCCGAAAAAGCTAAAAAAGAAAACGACAACGCAACTCCGGAAGAACTGCCGGAAGGTCTGATCACCATTGACGATTTTGCCAAGGTGCAGTTGCGGGTCGCCGAGGTGGTTGCCTGTGAACCCCATCCCGATGCTGATCGCTTGCTGGTTTTACAGCTGATGGTCGGCCAGGAAAAGCGTCAGGTGGTCTCCGGGATTGCCAAATACTACGCCCCAGCAGATCTGGTTGGCAAAACCGTCATTCTGGTGGCCAACTTAAAACCGGTCAACCTCCGGGGATTGGAATCCAACGGGATGATCCTGGCCGCTACCAAGGGTAAGAAACTGTCCCTGGTTACCGTCGATGGCATTCCCTCCGGTGGAAAAGTTTCGTAAGATTCGCATAAATTGTTTTGTGTGAACTGCTAATGGAGCGCACGGGAGGATTAAAAAAAGTCTAGACAGAATGAATTCTGTTTAGACTTTTTAAAAGCCCCGAATTAGAGGCTTTTTATCATCTCGATGTATTCATTTTTTTCACGAACACCGACAAAGCGGTTAACCGCTTCACCGTTCTTAAAGAAAACCACGGTGGGGATACTCATCACCCGAAACTGTTGGGCCAGGGCCTGGTTGTCATCCACATTGATTTTACAAACCTTCATACCAGCTTCAAGCTCCTGAGATATTTCATCAATTGTCGGCGACAGGGCTTTACACGGGCCACACCATTCTGCCCAAAAATCCACCATGACAGCTCCATCATAGGATAAAATCTCGGTTTCGAAATTTTCCATATTGATTGTTATAACTTTTTCACTGGACATTATTCTCTTCACCTCTTTAACATATTTGCTCAATCATTATATAATAATTCATAAGAAGTTAAAAGGATAAAAGTTAAATTTCTCCGTTTTAAGGAGGGGGATTGTGTTAAAATAGAGGCATGAAAAAAATGGATAGAAAAAAGAGTATCATCAAAAGCGAACTCGAAAAGCTTAATAAAAACAACACGCACCGGTTTCACATGCCCGGACATAAGGGGCGGGGTGAGGCCTTTGCCTTATACGACTATGATATTACCGAAATCCCTGGCGCTGATAATCTTCATGATGCCCAGGGGATCATCGCAAAGGCCCAGAAAAAACTGGCAACGATCTATCACAGCGATGAAGCAGCGATTCTGGTCAACGGCACCACCACCGGTATTCACAGTGCCATCCTGGGCAGCTGTGCTCCGGGTGAGCAGCTGCTGGTGCCCACCAACTGTCATCGGGCCGTTTTTGGAGCCCTGGGGCTGGGACGCATTGAAGGGGTTTTTATCACCCCGGAGATTGACCGCAACCTGGGATTTGCCCACTCAATCAGTGTGGCTGCAGTTCGTCAGGCGCTGGCCAAAAATCCGCTCAGTAAGGGGATGATTTTGACCAATCCCAGCTACTATGGTACCATCAGTGACCTAAAAACCATTGCCGCCATCCTTCATGAGCAGGGGAAATTATTAATTGTTGATGAAGCCCACGGCGCCCATCTGCGCTTTAGTGACAAACTGCCGCCAGATGCCATTTCTGCTGGGGCCGATGTGGTCATTCAAAGTACCCATAAGATTCTGGGATCGCTGACCCAAAGCTCCTTGCTTCATTTTCAGGGCAGCCGGGTCAATCGTCAGAAGATCAAAGCCTATCTCAGTCTGTTGCAAAGCTCATCACCCAGCTATCCGCTGATGATCTCGGTGGAAGAGGCGGTGGATGCGGCCGCTGAAAAGGGCGAAACCATATTTAATACGATTGTGGCGGCCCATCAGGAATTTTGTCAGCAGCAGAACGGTCAGGAGCCGATTGTGCTGTATGGCGGAGAGAATCCGGAGCAGGATTATGATTGCAGCAAGTGGCTGTTTTGGACCCGGGGCATCACCGGAACGGAGGTGGAAGCCCGACTGTCAGCGGAGTATGGCATTCAATGCGAAATGTCATCAGCTAATCATCTGCTGGCGATGACCGGGATGGGCACCACCCGGGCTGATTTAGTAAGCTTAACGCAAGCTATCTGTGCTATAAATAAAACCATCAGGCGCGACGAAAAAGAACCTCAGCCCCCCCGAGGGTGGCGGGAGCAGCTCGATTTTACGGCTGCTGTCCAAACCCAGATGCCGCTGTGGGAAGCCCTTGCCTGGGAAGAACGCTGTCAAATGCCGCTGGAACAGGCCACTGGGCAGCTGGTTGGGGATTTTATTATTCCCTATCCGCCGGGGATCCCGGTTTTGCTGCCGGGGAGCCGGATCACCGCCGAAATGGTTGTATATTTAAACGACCTGCTGGATCACCAGGTGGCAGTAGTGGGAGTCGATGTTAACAGAGCAGTGACAATAATTAAAAAGGAGCCGGTAATCATGGAAAAGAATCATCAGGGACAACTGATTGTCATCGAAGGAGTGGATGGTAGCGGGAAACAGACCCAAACCCAACTGCTTTATGACCGGCTGGTAAAAGCGGGGGAAAACGTCATGAAAATCGCCTATCCCCGCTATGACAAAAAATCGTCAGCGCTGGTAAAATTATATCTGGAAGGGGCCTTCGGAAAAGATCCCGGGAGCATCAGCCCCTATATTGCTTCAACCTTTTACGCCGCCGACCGTTATGCCTCCTACAAGGAAGATTACGAGGACTTTCTTGCACAGGGGGGATTGGTGCTGGTCGATCGCTATACCACCTCTAATATGGTTCATCAGGCGGGAAAAATAAAGGATCCGGACGAACGGAAACGTTTTCTTGACTGGCTCTGGGATTTTGAATTTAATCTCTATGGTCTGCCGATTCCAGACCAGGTATTTTTTCTGAACATTCCCCCGGAGATTAATGAGCAGCTGATTAAAAACCGTAACAATAAAATAACCGGAAAACAGCAAAAAGATATTCATGAAAGCAGTCCCGAACATCTGCGGGATTCCTACCGCAGTGCCCTGGCGCTGGTGGCGGAATATGGCTGGACGGAAATCAATTGTGTTGCGGATAACCAATTGCGCAGTATCAAAAGCATCCATCAGGAAATCTGGGAACGCATAAAGGAGCATAAATCAAATGATTGAAGATCAGTACACCTATTTAACCATGGCCGACTCCGACATGGATTTTATTCTGCTTAAGAATTATTTAAATGCCCACGGGATTGAGGTCATCACCAGGGAAAAAGGTTTTGGTGGACCAATTCGCAGTATTTTTATGGGAAACTTTACCCCCGCTCACATTGAGGTCTTTGTTAAAGACAGCGATTTCGAAATGGCCCTTGAGCTCCTGGATTATGAAGAATTCAGTGCTGAATTGGACAAAGAATTGGGACTGGATCGTGATGATTGGGATAACAGTGATGAGAAAAAGAAAAAACCCCATTAATAACTGTCTTTGAGAGGAAAACTATGTTTGAGATGATTCAGGGTCACCAAACCATTACCAAGCATCTTGCCAACGAAATAGATTCCCAGCAGGTAAGCCACGCTTACCTTTTTTCTGGAATCGACGGGATCGGAAAAAAGAAAACCGCCCAGGAGTTTGCCAAGGCCCTTTTATGTCAGGATCGGGAGAAGCCGGGTTGCGGACATTGTCCGGTTTGTCTTCAGATTGAGCATGAAAACTATCCAGATGTCAAAATAATTGAGCCCAAAGCGGGAGTCGACAGCATCAAGATCAGTCAGGTGCGAGAAATGATCAGCGAGCTGGCGATTAAACCCTATTCGGGAGACTGGCGCATTAATATCATTGATGGGGCCGAAAAGATGACGCCAGAGGCCCAGAACAGCTTATTGAAGTCGTTGGAAGAACCGCTTAGTTATAATATTTTTATTCTGGTCACCAGCCATCCCCAGTCGATCTTACCGACGATTCGCTCCCGCTGTCAAAGCTATCATTTTCAGCCGCTGAGCATGGTCGAAATGGAGGCTGCTTTTTTTGAGCAAGGTGAATTTGAAAAACAAGCAGTGACCGAAGCCGTCCGGGCTGCTGGGGGATCTCCGGGGATGGCCTTATACCTGCTTAATAATGGTGAGATTCAAAAAGAAAGAACTCACTATCTGCGGGAGCTTTACAGCTTGTTAAAAGGGGACGAGATAAAGATTTTTACCCTGGCCGAGGTTTTAGCCAAGGATAAGGCCACCAGCCAGGAAATGCTGGAGTTTTTTATTCACTGGTTTTATGAGGTCAATCTACTTTTGGAAGGTCATCCACTGCCGCAGCAGGGGGAGCCGAATCCGGCCCATCGGGCCTACCATCAACTATTGGAAAATGAAAAAAATCAGGCGATCATTAAAACTTTGTTTGAAATGATGGCGACGATACAATATAATGTTAATTTAAGATTACAATGGGAAAAGTGTTTCATTAAGATAATGAAAATTCAGAAAGGATAAGCCAATGGGAAAATCAGTCGTCGGTGTACGATTTAAAAAAGTGGGCAAAATATACTATTTTGATCCCCTGGATATTGTGTTTGAACAGTTTGATCCGGTTATTGTCGAAACCGTCAGAGGCATTGAGTATGGTGAAATTGCACTGACTGCCAGAGATGTGGATGAAGCAGAAATCGTGGCTCCGGTAAAACCGGTGATCCGTAAAGCAACGGAAACAGATACCAGGGAGTTTAACAAGCTCAAGCAAAATGAACAGGATGCCAAAGCAATTTTTACTGCCAAGGCCAAAAAGCACAAGCTGGAAATGAAACTGATCGATGTGGAGTATACCTTTGATCAGAAAAAGGCGATTTTTTATTTTACTGCCGAAGGCCGGGTCGATTTTCGCGAGCTGGTCAAAGATCTGGCTTCGATCTTTAAGGTCCGGATTGAACTTCGGCAAATCGGGGTGCGGGACGAGGCCAAATTGTTCAAAGGCCTGGGTGTTTGCGGGCGGACGACCTGCTGTGCTCAGTGGCTGGGGGATTTTACCCCGGTATCGATAAAGATGGCCAAGGAACAGAACCTGTCGCTTAATTCGACGAAGATTTCCGGGATCTGCGGGCGGCTCTTATGTTGTCTGACCTATGAGCAGGAATTCTATGAAGAGGTTTCAAAAAAACTTCCCAAAGTGGGACAGCGTGTCATCACCGCCGATGGCGAGGGGGAAGTATTTAAATTAAGTATTCTGGAAGAAACCGTTTTCGTCAAAATTCAGGTGAATAAGGATGAAACCGAGGTAAAAAAATATCTTCTGGAAGAAATTGAAGTAAAAAAATTCGAAAAAGTCAAAAAAGACAAATAATCATCTTGATTTCACTTCAAAAAAGGATATAATAAAGATGTTGTTAATGCTAAAAGGAGGGTTTTTTAGATGGCTTATAAAATTACAGATGAATGTATTGCTTGTGGCTCTTGCATGGACGAATGTCCAGTAGAAGCAATTTCTGAAGGCGATATCTATGTTATCGATGCAGCTACTTGTACTGACTGCGGTTCTTGTGCAGAACAATGTCCAGTAGAAGCAATTGTTCAGGACTAGTTAGAAGTATGAAAAAAAGGCACCTTCCAGAATATTCTGGGAGGTGCCTTTAACGTGGACTAATGCAATCAGTAATTTTTTATTAAATCATTTAAAATATTTAAGAGGGTGTTAAATAATAAAATATATGGGTAAATACCTGTTTAAGAAATAAAATCAATGACAGATTGAGATCTGGAGGAGGAAAAATGCAAAAATATGTATGTGATATTTGCGGGTATATTTATGATCCTGAGGTAGGGGATCCTGACAGCGGCGTTGCACCAGGAACCGCCTTTGAAGATATCCCCGAGGATTGGGTTTGCCCTTTGTGTGGCGTTTCAAAAGAAGATTTTTCACCAGAAGATTAGAAAAGTGCAATCAAAAAAGAGCCAAAGCTCTTTTTTTTATGGGATCAATGGGTTATAATGAAAATGACTACAAAAACATGGAGGACATATGGCAGTTAAAGCACGGGAAACCCTTGAAAGCAAACAAATCAGCATCACAACCCTGGGGATATTAATGGTAGTGGTGGTTGGATATACGCTTCTATACAATCAGTTTGCCAATACCCTGGAAGATTATCGGTTAAAAACAATTGTTGGTGTGATCAGTCTGGTGATTATGATGGGGGGCTTTTTAATTTCACTACGCTATATTACAACCATCTACGAGATGCTCATTACCCATGACCAATTTACCATCGAACGAAAAATATTTTTTTGGAAAAAAACGGTACTGGAAATAAAAATAGATGACATAATAAAAATTCTGCCTATCGAAGAAGCTAAAAAGATCGAAGGACCAATGCGTAACTATACCCTGACAAATATGGACGGAAAACGAAAATATGTGATTCAATATAATAAACAGGGAAAAATTTGCTGTGCCAAGATCCAATGTACCGGGAAATTCCATGAAACCTTAAAAAAACAGGTCAAAATATAATAGTTTTAAGGAAACCTTAAGGGAAATAGGGTATTATTTGGACATAACAAGTTACCCTCTTTCAAAGTTTTTAGAAAAAACCGAACGCTTTTCACACGGCTTCGGTTTTTTTCTTTTTTGGATAAAAAAACTTTTGTGATTCAGAAGAAATTTTAACAGGCAATTAGATGTTGTTAATGCGGTAATAAATCGGGTATAATACTCCTAAATAACTAAAGGATCCATCAGGAAAGGAAAATCTATGGAAATCGTAGCAATTATGGGAAGCCACCGGAATGGTCAGAATACGCAGAAGGCCATCGACTTTTTTATTAATAAAATTGAAGTTGAACACGAATTGTTTGAATATAATGTCAATAAGATCGACGTTCAGGCGTGTACGGCCTGTGATTATTGTATTCCGCATCAGGGCAAATGTGTCCTTGAGGATGATATGACCCAAATTTATCAAAAAATGGAGAGCTGTGATTTGCTGATCGTGGCCAGTCCCGTTTATTTCAGTGCTTTTCCCTCAAAAATAAAAGCGCTGATTGATCGAACCCAGATGATTTATAACCTTAAGGATAAATCGAACATCAAAAAGAAAAAAATTCTGATCATCGGAATCGGTGGGGCACCTCATTATCCGAGGCAGTTTCAGGCCATGGATAATACCCTGGAGTGGTACAAAAAAACTCTGAGCTGTGATGAGATCGGCTTCGTCCAATTTTCCCATACCGATGAGTTGCCAGCGCTGGATAACAAAAAGTGTCTGGACGAGCTGGCAGAAATTGCAGCCAAAATTAATGGGCCATTGGCCAAGAATTAAAAAATAATCTAGAAATAAGGAGAAATAAAAATGGCAAAGATAATCGATCAAACCGAATTTGATACACTGGTTTTAAAAGGCGAAGGTGTTGTCCTGGTAGATTTTTTTGCGACCTGGTGTGGGCCCTGTAAAGCACTGGCACCGATTTTAGAAGAGGTGGCCGAGGAGTTGAAAGACAAGGTGGGCATTTATAAGGTCGACATCGATCAGACCCAGGGTCTGGCCCAGCAATACCGGGTAATGAGCGTGCCAACCATGAAGATTTTTAAAAGTGGCGAGGTGGTAGAAACCATCGTCGGGCTTCAATCAAAAGGGGTTTTACTGGAAAAGCTGAATTACTATGCCGGTTAGGTAACAATAAGCCAGATGACACGAATCACTTCATTTAAGAAGTGATTCTTTTTTTGCAGCTAAAAACCTTAAAAAAAATAAGGAGACCGTTTTCATTTTTGGACAAATAGGCCCTTTTGTCGCGATTTTCGACAAGTTTACAGAATCGTATAATTACAAGCGGAACGCCTGGTGCTATACTCCTTAAAGCAAGTGAAAGGAGTAAAAAATGAATAAAAAAATAGTGAACAAAGCCAATACAGTGAGACTTATTGTCATTATCGGTGTTATTATTATACCACTTATGTATAGTTTTTTCTATCTCAGTGCCTTCTGGGATCCCTACTCAAAACTCAATAACCTGCCGGTGGCACTGGTCAATAACGATGCCGGTGCGACCATTAATAACCAGCAGCGCAATCTGGGGGAAGAGTTTATTGATGAACTGATTAAGGATGGCACCTTTAAGTATGTAATCACCGACGAGGCCACCGCTAAAGCCGGTACCGAAAGTGATGATTACTATGCCATGATCGTGGTTCCAAAGAATTTCTCAAACAATATTGCCTCAGCGGCGACGGTCAATAAGCAGACCGCCAGCATTATCTTTTCACCCAACGAAAAACGAAATTATCTGGCCAGTCAGATCCTCGGAAAAGCTGAAATGCAAATGGAAACCAGCTTAAGAGAAAGCATTTCTGGCGAGATTGTCAATAATTTGACCGATCAGGTGGCCAAGGTGCCCGGTCAGTTGGGTACTCTGAATGATGGTTTAACCCAGCTTTCCAGCGGCTCAGCGCAACTTTTGAGCGGTTCCCAGACCTTAGCGAACGGTACCTATTCGCTGGCCGCCGGTTCCCAGGAATTGGCAACCGGTTCAGAAACTCTGGCCGCTGGGACTCAGGCCCTGGCCGCTGGCAGTCAAACTCTAGCCGATGGCACCCAAACTTTGGCCGCCGGAACATCACAGTTTGCCGCCAAGTTCTCTGATTTCAACGATGGCATCAGTAGTCTGAAAAGTGGCTCAGCCCAGGTTAGTTCCGGTGCTGAGTCGTTGGCCGCCGGAACGGACCAGCTCAATCAGGGGATCGCGGCCTATACGGCAGGGGTCGATACCCTGATTGGCAACGTCAACCAGACCTCGGCCTTTATCTCGGCCTTTGTCGGTGAGCATCCCGAGCTGATGGCTGACCCGCAGTTTGCGGCCTTTATTTCGAACATGGCCTCCAGTGACAATGCCGACAGTATTGCCCAACTGGAAGCCGCCGGCAGTCAACTAAGCGGAGCATCGGATGCCATCGCTGCCGGGACCCAGGCATTAGCCGCCGGAACCAGCAATCTGGATGATGGAATAGCCACCGTCAGTGCCGCCGCTGGCCAATTAAATAATGCTGCCGATAGTATTTCAGCTGGAGCCAGTGCCGTTTCAGATGGCGCCTCATCACTGACAAATGGAGCGACAGCCGTATCAAACGGGGCCACCACCCTGACCAATGGGGTCTATACCCTGGCCGATGGTGCTTCCACTCTGGCCAGTGGTGCCACCACTCTGGTCGATGGTCAACAGCAACTTAACAACGGCATCACCACCGCCCAAAACGGCGTTACCACAGCCGTCAATGACGCCAATGCCGACACCGCCAAATTAAATGGTTTGGGCACCTATGTCAGCGAACCGGTCACGGTGGACGATGAGGTGATTGATCCGATTGCCAACTATGGCACCTATTTTTCGCCCTACTTTATGTCACTGTCACTCTGGGTTGGCGGTCTGATTATCTTCTTCGGGATTTATTTTGATGCCGATCAGAAATTTAAGATCCTGTCCCGGGAAAGCAGCAATAAGACCGCCCGCAGCTTTATTTATCTGCTGTTAGGGCTGGCCCAGGCAATTCTTTTGGGCAGCATCATTAAATATGCCCTGGGCTTAGAAATTGCCCATACTGGCCTGTACTTTGTTTCGGTTTGTCTGGTCTCAATGACCTTCCTGGCGATTGTCCAGTTCTGCATTATCCACATGGGCGATGCCGGAAAATTCGTTGCATTGACCTTGCTGATTCTGCAGTTGACCTCCTGCGGCGGCACCTTCCCGATTGAAACGGTGCCCAAGTTCTTCCAGGTACTGTATCCCTTTATGCCAATGACCTATTCGGTGGTGGTGTTTAAGGATACCATTACCGGTGCGATCTCCGGCGATTTCTGGCACAGCTTTCTGATTCTGGTTATTTATCTGGTGGTTTTCTTTGCCGCCACGATCTTCCTGACCCTAATTAAGAAAAAGAAAGCCGAGAAAGAGAATGTCACCATTAAAGGCGAATTGAACTCCGACCATTTATTTTAAAATGACCCAAATAAAAAGAACTCTGCATAGCAAAATGCGGGGTTCTTTTTATTTGGGGCGGATTACTTTGAAATAAGAAGCGGAAATGATATAATTATTTTCAAAAAAGATCATGAGGAGTGTCTGCATGTCCGATGCGTCAATAACCAAAAAAGCCATTGCCAAAGGCTTTAAACATATTCTAAAAAATAAAAACTTTGAAAAAATCACCATTGCCGAAATTACCGCTGCGTGTGGTCTGAACCGCCAGACCTTTTATTATCATTTTCACGATAAATACGATCTGATCAACTGGATCGTTTATCAGGAGGCGATTTTAGTTATCCGAACCGATCTGACCATCGAAAACTGGGACAGCAAGGTGCTGGCGTTGTTAACGACCATGAAAAATGATGGTCATTTTTACCAAACTACCTTAAAAGACATCAACGGCACTGAATTTCAGAATTATCTGTTTACCGTCACCAAGGAAATATTTATGGAAATGATTGAACACTTGTCCAGTGATCGCAAAATCAATTCGGAAGCAGTCCCGGTGATGACGCCCCAAAAGAAAACTTTTACCGCCGAATTTTTATCCTATGGGGTGGTGGGGATGATTATCGACTGGGCCCAAAACGGGATGAAGCAATCACCAGAGGAAATCACCATCAGCATTAAAGAGATTATCAACGGGGCCCGGATGTTTGCCGTTTCCCGTTATTTTCAGGAACTGACCAAAGCGTAACAGTGAAGACCGGCTGGATCAGCAGCCACACATAATGAAAAATTTAAGGAGTCCAAATTGAAGAAGAATGAAACTATTGAGTTAACGATAGAGGGATTTAATTTCCCCGGCAAATCCTGGGGCATGCATGGCGAAAAAAAAGTTATCATGAAAAACGGCCTGCCCGGTCAACGCGTTTTGGTAAATATTGCCAAGAAACGAAAAAAATATGAGGGCCGCATCCTGGAAGTGCTGGCAAAGGCCCCCAATGAAATAGATGCCGCCTGCGACGTCTTTGATAAATGCGGGGGCTGTACCTATCAGAACCTGCCGTATGACCAACAGTTAAAGCTCAAAGAAAACTACGTCTTAAACCTGCTGGAACAGGCCGGGATTGTAGACTTTGATTATGAGGGGATTGTCCCCAGCCCCGAGGTTTTTGGTTACCGCAACAAGATGGAGTATTCCTTTGGCGATAACGAAAAAGATGGCCCGCTGATGCTGGGTCTGCACGAACAGGGAAGCTTTTATAATATCGTCAAAACCGACAGTTGCCAGATTACCGATGCCGATTTTAATATAATCCAAACAGCCGTACTGGACTATTTTACCCGAACCGGAGACAGCTATTTTCATAAACGTAGCCACGAAGGCTTTTTACGGCATCTGGTCGTCCGCAAGGGCAAGCATACCGGTGATTTATTGATCAATCTGGCCACCACTACCCAGGGAACCCTGGACGAAGCGGCTTTTGTCAACTGCCTGCTGGAGCTGCCGCTGTCCGGCCAGATCCGGGGGATTCTGCATACCCAAAACGATGGGGTTGCCGATGTGGTCAAAGCCGAAACCGCCAAAACTCTGTATGGTGAAGATAAAATTGAGGATAGGATTTTGGGACTGACCTTTGAAATTAGCAGTTTTTCCTTTTTCCAGACCAACACCTTAGGGGCCGAGAAGCTCTATTCGGTGGTCCGGGATTTTGTCGGACAGGAACAGAACGAAGTCATTTATGATTTATACTGTGGCACCGGCACCATTGCCCAGGTACTGGCACCCGTATCTAAAAAGGTGGTCGGCATCGAGTTGGTGGCTGAAGCGGTCGAAGCTGCTAAAGCCAACGCCACCAAGAACGGTCTGGATAACTGCCAGTTTATCGCCGGCGACGTGATGGTGGAGGTGGCCAACCTCCATGACCCGGCTGATGTGATTATTCTGGACCCGCCCCGGGATGGCATCCACCCCAAAGCGATCTTTAAAATTCTGGATTTTAAACCCAAAACCTTTGTGTACGTATCCTGTAAGGCAACATCGCTGGCTCGGGATCTGCCGTTTTTTGTGGCAGCGGGGTATGAGGTCAAGAAGGTGAAGTGCGTGGACCTTTTTTCGCATACCGGCCACGTAGAAGCGATAATTCTGATGACGCGTAGTGGTTCGGGCGATAAAAAGTAGAGGTTGACCACAACATATAGTGGTTTTGAGCTGATTTTGGGGTCGAAAAACGGACGAAAAATGACGTTTTTTGACCCCTAAAAAAGGGCGGAAATATAGATGACATATACCAAAATTGAAGAAATCGATGATTTTAGGTCAGTTTGGAAGGCACAATTGAAAATCGAATAAGTGAAAAATTATGAGGCAGAGTTTTTAGGTCAACTTAAATGACCTATAGACTCTGCCTCTTTTTTTATACCCAAAATCAGAAAGAGAGGAAGAATAGGATGTCGAAATTTTTTATGTATGGCTCAGAGCTTCAGGAACTTGAACAGCTTATGATGCTTGTGCCGAATTTTTTACCAAGAAGAAGTGGGGTGATTGTTGTGCAGAGATTTAGAAGTGAAGAAGGGTCAACAGCGTTTGAAAGAGACTATGAACGCATCACAGCGTATTGTAGCTCAAATGCATCCAGTGGAGTTACAAATAAAATTGCTGGAGGCTACATTAATTATGAAGAGATTGTCTGCGGTTGCTTCGAAAAATGTGAATCTCATCATCTGAATGTGCGGCTTGGTGATTTGATCAGGAGCCACGATGGTGAACTCTTCTTAAGTCCTAAACATCGTTCCAGATTCCAAACGGTCTGCCGAATTCAAAATGAAGCAATCGAAAATCGAAGCTCAGCCTATCTGGCTACATTATTTTTACTGACTGCAGATGATAACTTGTGGTGTGCTGCAAAGGATCACATCTACCGGGATAGCTTTGATTTCAAGAAAATGCATCTACACGGCATCAACACCGATGGCTATGCTATTTATCAAATGGCTAAAACCATTCATTGTGCCAAGGAGTACATCAAGCTGAACGAGATTTCAGATAAGCATCTGATTGGGGAACAAGCTTTCAAAGGGATTATCAATTCCATATTGATAGCAAAATACGGAGCGGCAATGCTTCAAGCAAACTGCTGATAAGAGTTACCTTTCTATAAAAGTAGAATGAGTAGCTCTTTTTTTATGCCATGAAAAAGGAATGGAGGTATTGAAATGAAAGGATTTCTTTCACAAAAGCAAGTTGAAACAATCAAAGAGCAGTATCCAGTTGGAACACGGATTGAGCTAATCCATATGGATGATCCCTATGGTCCAATTGAAGCAGGGACTCAGGGAACAGTTGAAAGTGTGGATGACGCTGGTACCTTGCATATGCAATGGGACAATGGCAGAACGCTTGGCATTGTTCCAGGTGAGGATCAGTTCAAAGTGATTCCCAGGTCTCAAGAAGATGTCAAGGAGAATGATCAAAATCAAACCATGGGAGGGATGGGCATGTAAAAAAGGTAGAACCAAAACGAGTGAGTAAATTGAATAGCATAAGACATCGGTGTGCGGAATTCAATCCGTACATTTCTTATGTCTTGAATCCGAAAAAGGCCGGTTGAATTGCTGCTAAGCGCAGTGACTCTTCCGGCCTTTTTTTATTGCTTAAAAAAGCTCAACCCACCAGAAAAGGAGGCGAGGAGGTGGATCATGTAAACATCAATGAAAAGTTCTTAAGTTATTTGAAAAGAAGCCACACAGGAGAAGGGAAGGCCGTACAAAGTAAGTGCTTGGAAATGAAATTTCAAATGAGCGGTCGGAAAATCCGTGACATTGTCAACGCACTCAGGTGCGAAGGACATCCGATCTGCAGTGATGATGGCGGTTATTATTATGCTGCGAATAGAAATGAAGTTTTGGGAAGCATCAGGCAACTAAGAAGTCGCATAGAAAAAATTGCTGAAGCCAAGGATGGACTTGTCAGGTCACTGTCCCTCTTTCCAGATTCGAACAGTAACAAGCAGCTTCAAATCTGGTTTGTGTGCGTGAAGGAGGGATGATGTATTAATAGTTTTATGAGTTGGATTGGCGGAAAGAAATCCATGAGGGAACTGATTGTTTCACTCTTTCCGCTCTATTATGAAAGGTATATTGAAGTGTTTGGCGGTGGGGGATGGGTGCTTTTCCATAAACCACCCGGCAATGATTTTGAAGTGTACAATGACTTCAATAGTCTTCTCGTCAACTTATACCGATGTGTCAGAGATCAATATGAGGAACTTCAAAAGGAACTCAAGTACGTACTGAATTCCAGAGAAGAATTTGAAAGAGTGCGATCCATACTGGACACAGAACAAGTTGAGGATGACGTGAAGCGAGCGGCATATTTTTATCAGTTGATACGATACAGTTATGCTTCCGGGCTCACCAGCTTCGGTAGCTGTTATTCAGCAAATTATT
>NZ_DJGY01000063.1:0-16745 GCF_002435675.1 Acetobacterium sp. UBA5834
CAGCTCAGGAAATCACTAACAATTTCTTCGCTCTTTTAGCTGGAGTTATGGGCGTTGACATGATGGTTAATATTAAATTTCCTTTCTATGTTTCAATGATCACTGTTGCTGCCATTGCGATCGTTCTTCTCTTTATTAAACCGAAGCAGCAAAGTGCACCTCAACCAGAATAATCAATCTGAATTTAAACTAAAAAAACCACAACGCATTGTGCTGTTGTGGTTTTTTTGATCGTTAGTTTTTGCTACTCATTAATCTCGTTAAGCTGCGTTTTTGAGGGAACCATCGTCAGGCCAATTCCCATCAGAATGATCGCAAAACCGGTCAATGAAAGAAATGACGGGGTTTCTCCCACAAAAAAGAACACGAAAATCGGATTGAGTATGGGTTCGGCCAATGATAGAATCGAGGCTTTCAATGGTGAAATCAGGCGCACCCCCCCTGATAAAAAGAGATAAGCAATACCAATCTGAAAAACACCCAGAAAAATCAAGCCCAACCAACCATAAACTGAGATGCCGGTGAAGTCCAGCTGACTGGACATGGTTAACAGAATGATCAAACTCAACCATAGGTTGTTTAACCCCACAATTGAAGCATCCGATATGGGATAGTCTTTGTCCAGTAAATACTGAACTGCCGCATAGGCAATCCCATTGGTTAAAGCCAGCAGATCACCCCAGGGGTTTCCACCATCAGCCGCACTTAGTATTAGAATGATCCCCAGTAAGATAAACAGTCGTGGAATCAAATCACGCTTTGTTATTTTTTTCCCTTTGACCACGTAAAACAAGTAAAGCCATAGTGGTGCCGTACATTGAAGAATAATGGCATTAGCTGCCGTTGTAATCTTTGTTGTTAGTACAAACATCATGCATAAATAACAGTAGGAGACCACCAAACCAACATAATATTTCGAAAATTTGATTTTCTTCCATTGAATCATGGGCAAAAAAATAAGACCCGCTATGATTGCCCGTCCAAATGTAATCGTAAAGGCATTCGCATTGATCAGCTTGATAAACAACCCGCCGGTGCTGAATAACATCATGGCAATGAGCACATATAAGGTTCCCTTTGTCGTTTTTTCCATGGGCACCTCCTTTTCATTTTTTAACTTGTTTTATCATAATACCATAACCATCAAATTATTTCTCTATATTTTTACGTTTATTTCCGGTATAATGTCCATAATAAGGTGGAGGTAAACTTTGCATGTTATCACAGATAAAAAGTAGCGGATTACTGGGTGTTAATGGCGTTATTGTCACAGTCGAAATTGATATTTCCCGGGGTCTGCCCGCATATTCACTGGTCGGTCTACCGGATGCCGGCATTAAAGAATCCAAGGATCGGGTTTTTTCAGCCATCAAAAACAATGGTTTCAAATATCCGATGGAACGAATCACCATTAACCTCGCTCCAGCCGATCTCAAAAAAGAAGGCCCAGCCTTTGATCTGGCCATTGCTCTGGGCATCCTGACTGCCTCAGAGCAACTCTCCTGGGATCATCCCGAGAGCTTTTTGGTTATCGGAGAACTATCCCTCAGCGGCGAAATTAGAAGCGTTAATGGGGTGCTGCCGATGGTACTGGCGGCTAAAGAAACTGGCATTGCCAACATTC
Source organism: Acetobacterium sp. UBA5834 (assembly GCF_002435675.1). Lineage (NCBI taxonomy): Bacteria > Bacillati > Bacillota > Clostridia > Eubacteriales > Eubacteriaceae > Acetobacterium > Acetobacterium sp. UBA5834. The sequence continues at coordinate 1,625 of NZ_DJGY01000063.1, forward strand.
TGGTGCCCTTTGATAACCGTCATGAAGCAGCGGTGGTTCAGAATGTGAATGTTTATCCCGTAAAAGATTTTCACGAAGCAGTTTCCTTTTTGAAACAGGAACTCGTCATCGACCCCTTTATAATCAACCTTGATTCTCTCCTGAATGTTGAAAACAGCTGTCACAGCATCGATTTTTCCGATATCCGGGGCCAGGATCTGGCCAAACGGGGGTTAGAAATTGCCGCCGCCGGGGCTCACAACTGTCTGATGAGCGGACCTCCCGGGTCGGGAAAAACCATGTTGGCTAAAGGTTTTCCTTCCATCCTGCCGGATCTCACCTTGGACGAAGCGCTTGAGATCACCAAGATTCACAGCATTTCCGGACTCCTGAAAAATAATGCCATCATCAGTCAACGTCCTTTTCGCTCTCCCCACCATACCATTTCTAAAGTTTCACTGGTTGGTGGTGGCCGAATCCCCAAGCCTGGTGAGGTTTCACTGGCCCACCTGGGGGTGCTTTTTCTCGATGAGCTGCCGGAATTCCAAAAATCGGCTCTGGAGGTGTTGCGTCAGCCGATTGAAGATCAGGAGGTGACGATTTCCCGGGTCAACGCCTCGCTGACTTTTCCGGCCAGCTTTACCCTGATCACTTCAATGAACCCCTGTCCCTGCGGTTATCTCACAGACCCAGCCCATGAATGTATTTGCACGCCCCAGCAGATTAAAAACTATCAAGGCAAAATATCCGGACCATTGCTGGATCGACTGGATATTTTTGTGGAGATTCCCAGCACCACCTACGATGAGCTTCAGACCAAACCCAAGGGTGAAAGTTCTTCTGTTATCAAAAAACGGGTCGATGCTGCCCGTGAACGACAAAATCAACGCTATCAGAATTTGGATATTTTTTATAATGCCCAGCTTACGCCAAAACTTATGGAGATTTACTGTAAACTTGGCCCAGCTGAAGAAAACCTGATGAAAAATGTCTATACCAAGATGAAACTCAGTGCCCGTGGCTACCATCGGATTTTAAAGTTAGCCCGTACCATTGCCGACTTAGATGGATCCAAAACCATTCAAGTCAACCATTTATCCGAAGCGATTCAGTATCGGGGGATGAACCGATTGTCCTGATGTCGGCAATCGATGTTGCGTCTCGCTGTGCAAAAAAGACAAAAGACTATCCGTTTATCGCTGATAGTCTTTTTATCTTAGTACTAAAATTATTTTTTTCTAATCATCGAATTCACAAAGCGATCTTCATTTTTGCGCAAATACCAAAGCCCGCCGATGCCTATTGCCACCAATGCCAAACTGATCAGTTGAGCAGTTCTCAGCCCCATAAACATCAAGCTGTCGGTTCTCAGGCCTTCAATGAAAAAACGCCCGATGGAATACAGGCCAAGATAGACAAAAAGTAATTCGCCGTCGACCTTTTTAATTTTGTCTTCATAGAAAAAGATAAAACCAAAAACCAGCAGATTCCAGACCGATTCATACAGAAAAGTCGGGTGCACCCTGATGATTCCCAGAGCAGCATCATTGACCGTAATGGCCCAGGGCAAATCGGTTTGTGAACCATAGGCTTCCTGATTGAAATAATTCCCCCAGCGCCCAATCGCCTGACCTAAGGGCAGCGCCGGTATCAAAACATCGGCCAGCGCAAAAAAACTGATCTTTTTAACCCGACACAAGATAATAGCCACAATGATTCCAGCAATAATGCCGCCATGAATAGCCAACCCACCATGCCAGGTCGCAATGATTTCTTCCGGATGGGCCAGATAATAGTCATAACTGAAGATGACATAATAAAGTCGGGCTCCGATGATCACCGCTGGGGTCATATACAAAAAGAAATCCATAATGAACTCAGGATCAAGCCCATATTTGGGTGCCCGTTTTATCCCGATGAACAATCCGATCAGTAATGCCGAGGCAATTAAAACCCCATACCACCTGACATCAAAGCCAAATGCAGTAAATGCGATTGGGTTTGGTGCAATCATAATTAAAGAATTGTTGCCAATTGACCGTTTTTAGCTCCGGCAGCATTTCCTTCTTCAACATCAAGATGCATGTCTAATTTAAATTCTGGGTGAACCCGTACCAGGACATTGTCAAAAATCAAACCTCGAGGTCCATCTAATTTTACCGAAACAATATCTTTGTCTTTCAAGCCAAATGCTGCGCCTTCTTCTGGACTCATATGAATGTGTCGGGCGGCAACGATGGCACCTTTAGCAATTTCGACTTCGCCAGCTGGTCCGACAATTTTAACGCCAGGCGTATCCGCAATATCGCCGGAATTACGAAGTGGTGCTTGAATCCCTAAACAGAAACCATCGCCAACAGAAACTTCCAATTGGGTTTCTGGTCGAACGGGTCCCAAAATACGAATTCCTTTTAAAGTTCCTTTTGGTCCAACCACATCTACTTTTTCTTCGGCGGCATATTGACCTGGTTGTGATAAATCTTTCATTGGTGTTAATTGGTAGCCTTTACCAAATAATACCTCTAAATCTGCCTGTGATACATGAATGTGTTTGTTAGACAACCCGATGGGTACTTTTCTTTCCAATTTATATCTCCTTAAATAAATATATTTTTAACAATCTTTATTCTATCTAATAACCAATCAAATGTTAAGATAATATTTTGTCTTCTTTACTTTTTTTCGATTTTTTTATTTTTTGGCTTAATTCCAGCATTTCCTGGGCATGTTCCCAGGTTTTTCGGGTTACTTCTGCGCCGCCCAGCATTCGGGAAAGCTCCTCTTTTTTACCCTTTTCATCCAGGGGTAAAAATCGTACCTCTACCCCCTCATTCTGCGCAAGCTTTTGCACCATAAAATGCTGGTCGGACATCGCCGCAATCTGGGGCAGATGGGTAATGCAAATAATCTGTCGGCCTCTGGGTGGCGTAACACTGAGGGCCTGAATTTTTTCGGCTACCACCTGGGCAGTTCGACCGCTGATCCCGGTATCAATTTCGTCAAACACCATCGTTTCAATGGCATCCAGATTTCCGAAAATACTTTTTAAACTCAGCATAATTCGGGATATTTCCCCTCCTGAGGCCACTTTCCCGAGCGGTTTGGGTGCCTGGCCCGGGTTGACTGAGATTAAAAACTCCACCAGATCCTGACCATGGACACTGACCCGCTCCGGATCATGTTCCACTGAAATCTCAACCTGAGTCTTTTCCATAGCTAACTCCGCCAACTCATTCTCGAGGGCCTTTTTCAGCGCACTGGCTGTTTTTAATCGCAATTGATAGAGATTATTACTGATCTTATTATAATTATCTTGAAGACCGCTTAATTCCTGATAATATTTCTGCAGATTTTCATCCCGATTCAACAGGTTTTTTAAACGAATGCTGCTCTCTCTGGCGTAGCAAAGAATTTCGGTAATATCATGACCATACTTCCGTTTCAATTTGGCAATGATGCTTAGTCGGGTTTCAATCTCATCCAAATCACCCAAGCTGTACTCCATATCTTCGAGGTATGAACGGATTTCAAACGAAAGATTTTCTGTTTCACTTAAAATGCCATTAACCGTCTCCAGACGTTCCTCAAAACTTGTGTCTATTTTGGCAATTTCAGTCATACTTGCCGCCAGCAGACTAAGGGCATCAAGAATCGGGGACTGCTCGGCGTTTTCTCCTCTTAGCAATTCATAGGCTCTGCTGGTGTGTGTAAAAAGACGTTCCCGGTTTTCCAGAATCCGTTTTTCCCCTTCCAGTTCTTCATCTTCACCAACAACAAGAGCCGCCGCTTCAATTTCATTGATTTCAAACTGTAAGGCTTCTTTTTCCCGCTCCAACTCACGTTCATTTGTTTCCAATTCTGCAATCAACTCGTGAATCCGTTTAATCTCGCCTGCCGCAGCAGCTATCTGATCCCGATATTTTCGGCTTTTTTCGCCGCCGAAGGCATCCAGTAGCTGGCGATGATTCTCCCTTTTGAACAAGGATTGATGTTCATGCTGGCCGTGGATATCAATGAGCTCATCACCGATTGCTTTTAATTGGGTGACGGTGATAATCAGACCATTGGCGCGGCAAATATTACGACCCCGATCATCGATTTCACGGATTAAAATCAACTGACCATCCTCCATGGGAATGCCATATGCTTCGCATTTTTGAATCAGAGCTGGCTGGTCACTGACATCAAAAAGTCCCTGTACCGTCATCTTGCCCTTGCCCTGACGGATGTTGGTCTTATTACCGCGGTTACCCAGAACCAATGTCAAAGCGTCAATGACAATGGATTTTCCGGCTCCGGTTTCTCCGGTGATCACATTGAGACCCGGATGAAAATCCACCACCAGATGATCAATCAGCGCATAGTCGTTAACAACAAGATTTCTCAGCATCAGTCCCTCCCTATTTCATCAACTTTTTAAATTTACCGACAATTTCTCCAACCATATCCCGATTGCGAACCAACACAAAAATGGTATCATCTCCGGCAATGGTTCCAACAATCTCACTCCAATCCATTGAATCAATGGCCAGAGCCGCTGCCTGGGCCATGGCTGGCAGGGTTCTCAGGACAATGGTGTTTTCCACATAGTCAATCGTAAGCACCGACTCCTTAAAAACTGCCGTAACCCGTTCATTATAAATAGTACCGATGTCCTTTAGTGGGGCATAGTGCTGAATACCATCGTGACTGCTCACTTTGATCAGCTTCAATTCTTTAATATCCCGGGAAATGGTGGCCTGGGTTACCGGAAACCCGGCATCTTTCAATGCCTGGGCCAACTCTTCCTGAGTTTCGATGAGATTATTTTCGATGATTTCTATAATTTTTAATTGTCTCGATACTTTCATGTCTTTCCCTTCTTTCTCCAAAGCTCTGTCAAGGTCGCCACCTGTTGTCGTGTTAGTTATTTTTGCCTTTTGATTTTTTAATACTCACTGGAAAGCTTGATTCGTAGCCGGTCATAACTGCTCATCTGGTTGAGCCGAATCAACCGGGTGCAATAGGTGGCCTTTTTGACCTTAACCGCATCTTGTGGTGAAATCGAAACGGTGGTCTGTCCATCAAAGGTAACCATAATGTCTTTTTCACGATCTCCGAATTCCAGTTTGATGACCTCATCCTCCGGCAAAATATAAGATCGGTCATGAAGTCGATGGGGACAGATCGGGTTAAGAATCATCACTCTCGCCTGGGGTGACACCACTGGCCCTCCAGCAGCCAAAGAATAACCGGTGGATCCGGTGGGAGTGGCGATAATCAACCCATCAGCCCGAAATTTGTCAATGGTTGAGCCGTTAGCCCGGGCTTCAATATCCATCATTCGAAAGCCCCGACTCTTAACCAGAACATCGTTTAATGCCATATAAAAGCAGGCGCTTTCATTTTCTTTTTTGATGCTGCAACTTAACATCATCCGTTCTTCGATGTAATAATCTCCAGAAGTTAAATTCTTAAGCGCCTCTTCATAATTACCCGCCTCGCCTTCGGTAAGAAAACCCAATTTACCCAGATTAATGCCAAAAATTGGTATCGAATAAAAACAAACTTTCCGTGCTACAAATAAAAGCGTGCCATCCCCGCCCAGCACCAGAATACAATCCGGCTTTCGGTAAAAAAGGTTTTTAGGATAATAAATAACACATTCATGGGGATATTTTATCTGGCCTTCCAGTAGGGCTATTTTAAAGCCGTGCTGGATTAGATAACCGATGCATTTTTCTGCCAAAGCAGGGCTGTCCGGCTTATCCATGTTGAGATAAATACCGATTTCCTTAAAGTTTTTAAATTCAGCTTCCAATCGTACTCACATCCTATTCGTCCTGGGGTTCTTTCTTTTTTTTGCAACTTTCATGGGCGATGGTTACCACTTGATGAATCAGTGATGCCCAGTTTCCCTCAATCTCGGGTTCGGTATTTTCAACAAAAACTAAAAACTCAATATTGCCTTTAGGCCCCTGTATCGGAGAAAAGTCCAGACCTTTGATCAAAAATCCCTGCTTTTCGATGGCAGTCATCACTTCAAGCAAAATCGATTCATGCACCTTTTTATCCCGGATAACACCGTTTTTACCAATTCTTTCCCGTCCTGCTTCGAATTGCGGCTTAATCAACCAGATCCCCCGAGCTCCAGGTTTCATAAACAATTTGATCGCCGGAATCAATTTGGTTATTGAAATAAATGAGACATCCATCACGGTACCATCGACCAGTTCTGAAATATTCTCGGTTGTCAAATAGCGAAAATTGGTTCGTTCCATGGAAACAACCCGGGAATCGGTGCGCAACTTCCAGTCCAGCTGTCCATAACCGACATCGACTGCGTACACCTTTGTAGCACCATTTTGTAGCAAGCAATCGGTAAAACCTCCGGTGGATGAGCCAATATCGATAAAGGCTTTTCCTGCCACCTCCAGATCAAAGACTGCCAGTCCCTTTTCCAGTTTTAAACCGCCCCGACTGACATAAGGCAGATCGCTACCCTTGACCTGAATCATCGCCTCAGTGTCCACCAGATCGCCAGCCTTGTCCCTGACCTGGTCATTGACCTGAACTAACCCGGCCATAATGGCTTTTTTAGCCCGCTCCCGGGTATCAAAATAATTCAGGCTCACCAATAATTTATCTAAACGTTCTTTCAATTTTTCCTCTTTTCATGGGTCTTTTTCCTTTTTCCAATTATCTTTTAACCAACTTAAACATCTTTTGGAGTGATTCTAAAAACTTGGATTTCATTTTCGGCGATGGCAGATATAGCTGGCTAATTCCTGAAGAAAAACAGTCCGTTCGCCAATTGGTCTAAGCAGTTCGATGGCTTCCGCTTCCAACTCGTCAACCCTGATTTTTGAAGCCTCCAACCCGTAGAGTGACACAAAGGTGGATTTATGATTTTTCTCGTCACTACCGATGGGTTTGCCCAGATCGGCCTCATTACCTTCAATATCCAGAATGTCATCAACAATCTGAAAAGCCAACCCAATTCGGTGACTATAGCTGATCAGTCGTCCCTGGGTGGCTGGTTCAGCTTCGGCGATAATACAGCCACTTTGGACACAGGCTTCCAGCAAGGCCGCCGTCTTGTGCAAATGGATATAGTCCATTTCATCGAGCCCGATAACCTTGTCTTCACTGAGGATATCGGCCACCTGACCGCCAATCATTCCCAGAATACCGGAAGCCCCCATGATACATTTCATGGCACAAAGATAATTTGTCAACGCTCTTCCCGTAAGTCCCTGGGTGCCCTGTAGCATGATTTCAACTGCATAATTCAACAGCCCGTCTCCAGCCAGAATGGCCATGGCATCGCCATACACCTTATGATTAGTCGGCTTGCCCCGTCTCAGATCATCATTGTCCATGGCTGGCAAATCATCATGGATCAACGAATAGGTATGGATCATCTCAATCCCCATGGCCAGCGGCTTGATTACCTCTACATCCCCTTCAAGAGCCTGGCAGGTTTCCATCATTAACATCGGACGCAGTCTTTTTCCTCCGGCAAACAGGCTATATTTCATGGCTTCGATAATTACTTCTGGTGTATCCAGATTCTGTTGAAAAACTTTTCCAAGCTCCTCATTGATTCTTGCTACCCGATCCCTTAGCTGAATTTTGAACCCACTCATACCTCCAAACTCCCCTCGAATTCTTTTTCTTCGCCATCAATCATGATGGTTATTTTTCCTTCCAGGGTGTCCAAATCTGCGTTACACTCATTAATGAGCTTCATTCCTTCTTCAAAAAGCTTCATGGATGCTTCGATTTCCAGCTCATCACCTTCCAATAATTCGGCAATGGCCTCCAAACGATTCATTTTTGTTTTCAGTTTTTTAACTGCCATTATCTAGTCTCCTTCGTGGATTGAATCCTTGCTTTGGCCTGACCGTCCACAAAGTGGAGCGTCACCGGCTGATCAACCTGTAAACCGGCGACCGAAACAACGGACTTGTCATAGTTATCCGTCACCCGAACATAGCCTTTTTTAAGTACATTTACCGGACTCATGGCTTCAATCCGGGTTTTAATATTGATCAATTGCTGTCGCTCACTTTTAAGTTGCCCCATTAACGCCCGAACCAACCGTTCGTTAATGATATCCAAAAAAAGACGTCTCTCTTCGATGCGTTCCTGCGGTCGATAACGCAATAGCTCTTTTCTGATCTGCAACAACAGTCGGCGGTTTCTGTCGATAGTCGCTGCCATGCTCTGACTCAGCCTTTTTTTTTGAGCAACCAGGTTCTGAATCATACTCAGAGTTTCTTCCGCTACCAATTCTGCTGCTCCAGAAGGGGTCGGTGCTCGTAAATCAGCCACAAAATCGGCAATCGTATAGTCAATTTCATGCCCCACCGCCGAAACAATCGGTAACTCCGATTCAAAAATAGCTTTGGCCAGACGTTCATCATTAAATGCCCAGAGGTCTTCGATGGAACCGCCACCCCGGCCGATAATAATCACGTCCACAGACCGGGCCGTATTGAAGGCTTGAATCCCTTTAATTATCGTTCCGGCCGCTTCGTCACCCTGAACCAGACTGGGATAAATGACAATATCCATCAGCGGATTTCGGCGTTTAATAATTGAAATTATATCTTTGATGGCCGCCCCTGTCGGTGACGTCACCAGACCTACCCGGCTGATTATTTCTGGCAGCTTTTTTTTATGATCCCGATCAAAATAACCTTTGGATGCCAGTTCATCTTTTAATACCAGGTATGCCTGGAACAAGTCCCCCAATCCCTGGGGTTCCATGGAACGTACCGTAATCTGGTATTGACCACTGGGCAGATACACGCCCAGACTCCCCCGAAGCGTGACCTTCAGACCTTCTTTGGGCAGAAATTTAAGACCCGTAACGACATTTTTAAACATCACGCAATCAATTTTACTACCTGCATCCTTTAGTGAAAAATACAAATGTCCCGAAGCCGCCCGCTTGACATTGGAAAGTTCACCCTGGATTATCAGGTTTTTTAGCAGACTATTGGACTCCAAAAGCGTTTTAACATATTGATTAACCTCAGACACGCTGAGAATTTTTGCCTTCATCACTGACTGTACCTCGTATGTTTATAATAATCCATACCCATCAGAGCATTGCCAGCGGCGTTATCCCGGGAATATTCCCCAGGCGAAAAATAAAGCTTCAGTCCGGTCGCTTGCAGTTCGTTAATCACTATTTTTTTGATAATCTGATTGGACATCACACCACCAGAAAAAAGCACCGACTGAAACGGATATTTTTTTGCCAAACCGCCAATGGCTTTAGAGAGCGTTTTGGCAATGGCTTTAAGCACCAGATAAGCGACTACCGGCGGTTCCACACCAGTCTCCAAAAGGCGGCGGGCCTGATTTTCCTGTCCGGAAAAGTGAAAATCCAGATCCTTCATGGTTGAAGAAATAAAAACATTACTGTTAAAGGATGCCGGATTCACCTGGTTTGCCAGTACTTCCAGCGCCTTACCTGCCGGAAAATCACATCCCATCAGAACCCCAACCCGATCAACCAATTGCCCGGCATTGAGATCCCGGGTCGTTGCAATAATGTCGCACTTATAACCAATCGTCTTTTTTTCAACCAGCAATATTTCCGATGTGCCACCAGAAAAATGAACCGCACAAAAGATCGCTTCCAAATCTGGGGATCCGCTCCCATAAATGGCCGCCCGAATATGATTCTCCTGATGGCTCACCGCCAGCCGTTCTATCCCCAATACCCCGGCCAGCGAACAAGCAAGTGATTCTCCCGAACGGAAAACTGGCATATAGGAATCAGACAGTGGTCGGGGACGCTCAGAATAACAGATAATCTCGATTTCCCGGCCCCGGGGCAACTCCTGAAGGAGTATCGGCAAATGGTGGACATGCTGAAAAAGGGCATCCGATTGACGAAGCCCTCTTTCTCCTGACTTCACTTCCAATAGGATGCCCTTGTTATAAATCATGTTTTCATTTTCGTCTACCAAGGCAACCGAAGTTGTATAATTACTGGTATCGATACCAAGGCTAAGGGCACTCATTGAGTTCATCCTTAACGATTTTATTCAAGATACCATTAACGTAATTTTTTCCATCCTCATCTCCAAATTTTTTTGTGAGCTCTATTGCCTCGTTAATGACAACTTCAAATGGTACTTTTTCGTCCATATATTTCAGCTCACAAATGGCCAGACGCAGAATTGATTTTTCCACCTTTGGAATGCGATCAATTTTCCAGGTGCTTTTGAGATAGTCATCGAGAATATCATCGATTTCTGGAAGATGAGTTTCGGTCGTATCGATCAGAGTCTTTCCATAAGTCAGATCGAGCTCATTATCCTCTAAAAAATATGCAATACTTTCAGTGAAATCTCCTGGTTCCGGATGAAAATCTAATTGAAATACCCCTTTTAACGCATATTCCCGTTCTTTTTTTCGACTCATGCGCTTCTCCTTCTGATTCTAATATTCTAAAAAAGGGGCTTTCGCCCCTAGATGCCTGAACCTTCTATTCGGACATTAATTGCAGCTACCTGAAAACCGGCCATGGATTCCACGGCAACCTTTACTTTTTTTTGAATTGCTTTAGAAACCTTGATAATGTCGACACCTGGTTCGGTAATCACGTAAACCCAAATCAGCAAACCCTCCGGATCCCTGGCTATTTTGACCCCTTTAATTGTTGAGGCAAGATAGAGTTTATCCATGATTTCATCGGTGATTCTTAATGAAATACGTGCTACACCATTAACGCCAGTAGCCGCCAAGCTGACAATCGAAGCGATCATTTCGTCATTGATATTCGGTGCCTGATTGTTTTTCATTTCTAGTTTCATCTTAGTTACCTATGTTCTTTAGATTTCCTGATGACAGTCGCAACCATCCTCGCCACAGCATGAAATTTCTTCATTCAGGATAAATGGGGCGCCACAGTCCGGGCACGCTACGGTGTTATTTTCAAACGACTCAAATTCGGTAATATAAACATTGCCACACTCGGGACAAATGATCTCGTAATATTCCTCTTCGTCAAATTCGTAATCATCATCGTCACCGAAGTCTTCATCGAGAATGAATTCTTCCAGCTCGGAAAGATCATCATCAACCATTTCCACATATTCTTCTAATTCTTCCTGAGCTTCGGTAATGCCATCCAGGGCATCAACAATATCTTCGAGAATATCCAATACCTGAACCAGAACCTTGCCTTCGTTAGAAGCCTGATCTAACTCCAGACCGTCAACCAGTCCTTTGGTATAAGCGACTTTTTCATTAATATATTTCATTTTATACCCTTTCCATATAATCACCCGTCCGGGTGTCAATACGAATCTTATCACCTTGTTCCACGAAAAGCGGTACGGTGATAATTGCTCCAGTCTCAACCGTTGCTGGTTTATTGGCGCCAGTTGCGGTGTCGCCCTTAAAGCCAGGATCGGTTTTGACAACTTCCAATTCGACAAAATTGGGGGCTGCTACCGAAAATGCCACGCCTTTTAACGACTTTACTGTCGCAATATCGTTTTCTTTCAAATATTTTAGGGCTTCCTCAACTTGATTAAAGTTTAATGGGATCTGCTCATAGGATTCCAGATCCATGAAATAATAGAGACCACCATCTTCATATAAATATTCCATCTCACGGGTTTCAACCTGTGCTTTCGGATAGCGTTCGGTCGGGCTGAATGATTTTTCAACCACTGCTCCTGTAATAACATTTCGAATCTTTGTTCGAACAAAGGCGGCGCCTTTACCTGGTTTAACGTGTTGGAATTCGATGATCGTATATGTATGACCATCCATTTCAAACGTTACACCTTTTTTAAAATCTCCTGCTGATACCATGTTAACCTCCGATATGCATATGTTAATTTTTTCTTTTTCAATCTAATACTATCATTCTATCACAATTTCTATGAACCGTCATCCCAATTTATTATTATCGCTTCGTTATCAAACAGATATTTTTCCGGTCAGACACCGGATCTGACCACTGAGATCCATTATGGTTTGAATCTCCCGATATCCATTATTTTTTAATAAATCAGTTACATCATCAGCCTGGTGATCCCCTATTTCCAGGGCTAAAAGACCATCTTTTTCTAAAAACAAATGGGCCCCGCTAATGATCCGCCGATAAAAATCCAAACCGGATTCACCGCCATCCAGTGCCATATAGGGTTCATAGTCAAGGATGCCCCGATCCAGACGGTCCATCTCTGCCCGACTGATGTAAGGCGGATTCGAAACAATTACCTGGAAGGTTTCTCCTTGCGGGATTGCCGCAAATAGGTCTCCATGATACAAGGTCAGATCCCCATTTGCCAATTGATTGGCATTTGTCTGAGCCACTGCCAGTGCTGCCTCCGAAATATCACTAAGACTGACGTCGGCCTGCTTAAAATATTTCTTGATCGAAATGCCAATCGCCCCACTGCCCGTGCACAGATCCAGAATTTTAGCACCCTTGGGGTAGTTTAGCTGTAAATATTTAAGCAGATACTCCACCATCGGCTCGGTGTCGGGTCTGGGGATTAAAACATCCCGGTTGACAAAAAATTCCATCCCCATAAATTCCTTCTTTTCCTGAATATAGGCGACTGGTTCTGATTGACACCGTCTTTTTATCGCACTACGATAATGTGCTTCTCGTTTTAAATCCACCGCTTCTTGTGAATGGGTATAAAAATAAACCCGATCCGTGTCCAGAATTCTGCTAAGCAGAATTTCTGCCTCAAAACCGGGATGTTCGATTCCAGCCTGAGCCAGCGCCTGCCGTCCAAAATCCAAAATCTCTTTGATGGTCATTTTTCTACCTCAACTTAAAACAAAAAAACCGTGCATAACTGAACAAGAAAAAAGCCGGTTACAAGAACCGACTTCTTTTTTATTCTGCTGACTCGTTTTTAATGCCGTATTTTTTATTAAATCGATCAACACGTCCGCCAGCATCAACTAGTTTTTGTTTTCCAGTGAAAAATGGGTGACAAACTGAACAGATTTCCACTTTTAATTCTGGTTTGATAGAACCTGTTTCAAATGTATTTCCACACGCACACTTAACTATTGATTTGCCGTAATTTGGATGAATGCCTTCTTTCATCGAATCCACCTCGTTTCTTATTTATTTAATTGCTTATTGTTATTTTATCAACCGTGATATTATATCAGACTTTTCTTAAAAGATCAAATATTTTGTGCCTTATATTTATCAATAATTTTTTTCATAAATGCTTCATTGTCTTTGGTGCGTTCCAGAATCGAAATAATCTTATCGGTGAGATCATAAACCGTAGTGCCCTTGTAAAGCTTGCGAATATCGAAGCTGACTTTCAGTTCTTCGGCGGATAACAGTTTTTCCTCCCGACGGGTACCAGACCGGTTCAGGTTGATGGCCGGGTAGATCCTTCGCTCCGCCAGTTCCCGCTCCAAATGCAATTCCATATTACCAGTCCCCTTGAATTCTTCAAAGATGATATCATCCATTCGGCTACCGGTATCCACCAGAGCGGTGGCCAGAATCGTCAGACTGCCACCTTCTTCCACATTCCGGGCCGAACCAAAAAACTTTTTGGGAAAGAATAAGGCTTCCGGATCGAGCCCCCCCGACAAGGTTCTCCCGGATGGCGACACCACCAGATTGTTTCCCCGGGTTAACCGGGTTAAACTGTCAACCAGGATCACCACGTCTTTGCCCTGTTCAACCAGGCGCTTGCCCCGTTCCAGTACGATTTCCGCCACCTTGATGTGATTTTCAGGGGGCTGATCAAAGGTCGAATAGACAATATCGGCATCGATCGATCGTTTCATATCGGTGACTTCTTCCGGCCGTTCATCGACCAACAGAATAATCAGTTCGATTTCGGGGTGATTGGTGGTGATGCCATTGGCAATTTCCTTTAAAAGAATCGTCTTTCCTGCCTTCGGCGGGGCCACAATCAGTCCTCGCTGACCTTTACCCATCGGAGAAAAGAGATCAATCATCCGGGTTGACACAACATCCTGGGTGGTTTCCAGAGTGATCCGCTGCTCTGGAAAAATTGGTGTCAATCGTTCAAATCGAGGCCGATTGGCAATTTTTTCGGGAATAGCGCCGTTGACCGTTTCGACATAAAGCAATGCGTCAAACTTTTCATTCTCACTGGACATCTTAATCTTACCGACAACTTTATCACCTGTCCGAAGATTAAATCGTCGGATCTGATTGGCCGGAACATATATATCATGGTCACCAGATAGATAATGGTTGGTTCGCAGAAATCCAAAACCATCGGGGTTAACATCCAGGATTCCTTCCTGGGAATTTTTAAAGCGATCCCGATCCTTTTTGTCATCAACATAAAGCATACTGTTGATCTTCTGGATGATGTCTGCCGTTTTGGTGCCGTTGACCTTTTCCAGAAACAGCATCGCTGAATATTTTTCGCCAGTTTTGGGCGGCCGTACCTTGCCGCTTAAGACATCCCCGGTTTCCAGTTTGAATTTCTGGATTTGCGAACCGGAAATATAGACGAATTCCTCATTGGATTTCATCTCTTTGTTTTTAACAAAACCAAAACCTTCCGGTAGAATTTCCAGATTCCCTTCCACTACCACCACATTATCCATGGAATCTTTAATCTTATAATAGGGTGATCGGGTGCCGTTTGACCCATTCGTGATCCGCGAATGGGTTTGGGCCAGCTGTTTTTCTGGATTATTTTTTTCAGCTGCTTTTTTTTCCGATATTTCGTTAGTGTCTGTCAATACTTCTTTTTCCTTTATCTCATGCTGATGATGTTGATGCGCCAATTGCTCTGCCGAGGACTCCAATTTTTCTTCAATGGCCTCGATCAGTTCAATTTTTTTAAGGCGGCTGGTTTTTTCGATACCCAGACTTTCCGCCTGTTTACGCAATTCAACAACCGTTAAATCGTCCAGTGATTTCTTTTCCAATATGTGCCTCCATGGGTTGTAGATGGTTTTAGAATGAATGTTATGATTTTTCTCGATTTTGCTGTGCTGATATGATGCTTCAAGTCGCAGAATAATCTGAAGGTTTGTTTAATGTAGATACCTTAATCTACCACAAATATCCATTCTTGTCAAAAAATCCAGGTGACACATTACTATTTGGTGTTTTCTAACTGGCCTAGTACCGACAATTGTTACATCATGTTGT